>WQVT01000337.1 GCA_009785715.1 Acidimicrobiaceae bacterium
CGAGGTAACGAAGATCCAGGTCCTTGGCCACGACGCCGTCCAGCCCGGCGCCTTCGAAGCGGGCGAACCAGTCCTCGGCGACGTCGACCTCCCGGGTGAGCGGCGTGAGATGCACGCCCGACGGCGGCCCGCCGGCGAGGATGCGCTCCAATTCCCCCCGCCGCCCCCCGACTCCCCACGGCCCCCCGACTCCCCACCACCTGCCGAATCCACCTCGCCGGCCGGCTCGCTGACACCAGAGCCCGTCTCGATCACGTAGGGGGCCAGCACCTCCACGAGGGCGCGACGCTGCGCAGCGGGGAAAGCGCCGATCACGCCGACGTGCATCAGCGCTCCGTCGTCGTAGAGGCCGAGCATGAGCGACCCGACCGCTGTCCGGTCGGCCTTGTACCAGCGGAACCCACCGACGACGAACTCGGCGGTGCGCTCGTGCTTGACCTTGTACATCACGCGCTGGTCCTCGAGGTAACGAAGATCCAGGTCCTTGGCCACGACGCCGTCCAGCCCGGCGCCTTCGAAGCGGGCGAACCAGTCCTCGGCGACGGCGGCCTCCCGGGTGAGCGGGGTGAGATGCACCCCCGCCGGCGGCCCGCCGGCGAGGATGCGCTCCAGCTCCCCCCGGCGGAAGGAAAACGGTTCCTCCCGGAGGTCCCGGTCGCCGAGGGCCAGCAGATCCCAGAGCACCAGTTCGGCGGGGGTGGACTCGGCCAGCAGGTTGACCCGGGACGCAGCTGGGTGGATCCGCTGCGAGAGCAGATCGAACTCCAGCCCGGCAGGACCGGTCACCACGAGCTCCCCGTCCGCCACGCAGCGCTCGGGGAGCCGGGCCCGCACCGCGTCGACCACCTCGGGGAAATAGCGCGTGAGCGGCCGGCCGTTGCGGCTCCCGAGCTCCACCTCGTCACCGTCCCGGAACACGATGCAGCGGAAGCCGTCCCACTTGGGCTCGTAGGCGTAGTGCCCGACAGGGACCTCGGAGACCGACCGGGCGAGCATCGGCGCCACGGGCGGTTGGACAGGCAGCCTCACTGCGCGCCGAGCTTAGGGGTGGGCGGACCCCGTCACGCCGGCATCATGCCGGCATCACGTGGGTTCGACGCGCGGCGACGGGCCCGGGGTCCCCGCATCCGGGTGCCGCCCCGACGACTGCCGCCCCATCGACTGCCGCCCCGACGACTGCCGCTCCATCGACTGCCGCCCCAACGACGCTGCGATCCGCTGCGCCATCGGCAGGCGCTCGAGCTCCTCGAGCGAGACGGGGAGCGCGATCGACCAGTTCGGCCATTCGTCGACCGTCCCCGGCATGTTCGGCCGCTCCTCCACCACCGCGACGTCATCGAGGGTTGCGGTCAGCAAGTAGCACGGGGCGTCCGCGAGCACCCGGTAGGAGGCGTCGACCACCTCCGACGCGGAGGCACCGGCGGCAACACCGGTCCAATCGGCCAGACGCGTCCGCAGGGCCTCCGCCCCCTCTTCGCTCGCGGCCAGGCCGGCCGCGCGCTGGGCCTCGAAGTCCGTTCCGTTCCACACCCCGGCAACGGTCGGCAGGTCGTGGGTCGTGACCGCGCCCAGAGCGAGCTCGGGCCAGGCGGGCGGGCGCTTCGGCTCGAACCACAGCAGACGGTAGGAAAGCACCTGCCGTTCGGCGAGCTCCGGGCGGACGTGCTCCTCCACCGTCCCCAGATCCTCACCGACCACGTACGCGCCGGCCCTCTCCGCCTCGAGGGCAAGGATGTTGAGCAGGTCCCAGTACGGATAGCGCACGTACGTGCCCGCAGTGGGCTCGGCACCCTCGGGGATCCAGAACAGGCGGAACAAGCCCATCACGTGGTCGAAGCGCAGACCCGCGCCGTGGCGCATGCCGGCCCGGACGGTCTCCACGAACGGTCCGTACCCGGCAGCCCGCAGCTTCCAGGGATCCCAGGGCGGAAGACCCCAGTCCTGACCCAGGGCGTTGTACGCGTCGGGGGGAGCCCCGACGCGCATGCCGCTCGAGAGCACCTCCTGCCACAGCCAGGCGTCCGCGCCTCCGGCATCGACGCCGATGGCCAGATCCTGCACCAGCCCGATCGATTCGGCCGCCCCGGCGAGCTGGCGGTCGAGGAGCCACTGCAGCCAGGCGTGGTAGGCGACCCGCCTGGCGCCCGCCGACGAGCGGACGAAGGCGGCCACCGCGGCGCTGTCCGGCCTCTGCAGCGAGGCCGGCCACGTCGTCCACGGCAGGCCGTGAACCTCGGCCAGTGCGCACCAGGTGGCGTAGCCCGTGAGGGCCTCGCCGCGTGTGGCACGGTACCGGTCGAACTCGGGGTCCCCGCTGAAGCCGGCGAAGATCGCCTCGAGCGCCTCCGACTTGAGTGCCCACACGCGGTCCCGGTCGATCCGCCGCTCCGAGTCAAGGGCGCGCCCGAGGGGGGCGAGCCGGTCGACGGCCGCCACCGAGGCCGCCCCGGGTACCTCCTCGACCCGCAGGTAGATGGGATTGGAAAAGCAGCGACTGCTGGCGAAGTACGGGCTCGGCTCCTGGTGCTCCAGGGGCGGCGGGGCGTGCAGCGGGTTCAGCAGCATCAGCCCCGCACCGAGCCCCGTGGACCACCGGCCCAGGCGCCGCAGATCGGCCAGGTCGCCGATCCCCCAGCTCTGTCCGGAGCGGGCGGCGTAGAGCTGTGCGGCCCAACCCCACTCCCTGCCGGGCGGGAGCGGGCAACGGCCCGGGCTCACGATCAGCCGGACGGCCCTCCCCGAGCCGGGCACGAGCCGGTGGTAGCCGGTCGGCACGTCCGGCGGAAGCGACCCGTCGAGATCCACCGCTCCCCCCGACTCGAGCTCCAGGCGGCCCACCGGGACGGGGGGAAGGGGGTGATCCAGCCTCACCGTGAGCACGTCGAGCGCCTCGTCGGGGTCGCCTGCCGCTCCCATCGAGGACAGGATGGCTTCGAGGGTGGACGGCGGCGGCTCACGCCAGTTGCCGGCCGCGTCGTGGTACCCGAGCGAGACCCCCCAGCGTTCGGGGTCGGTCACCGTCCGATCGGGCATGCCGTCGTAATCTCGAAGCTCATGGGCAGTTGGGCAAAGGGGCCGGGGGCGGGGGACGCCCGTAGCGTAATCAGCGCCCGTCCGCGGCTCCGAAGCGGCGTCCCGGGGACATGACCGGCACCCAGCAGGGCCTGCTCGCGGGGATGGAGCCAGCCTCGACGCCGACCGTCGTCGAGGGGACGGTCGTGCGGACCGGCGCCACCTCCTGGGCGGACCGGGGACTGGTGCGGGACGGCCGGTTCTACCCGCGGAAGACGATGACGGCCCGGGACCGCCTGGCCTACTACTGCAGTCGACTCTCCGTGGCCGAGATCACCACCACCTATGGGTTTCCGCCGACACCGGAGCTGTGCGCCCAGTGGGCGGAACGGACCCCAGAGGGGTTCTCCTTCGATCTGCGCGCCTGGTCGCTGTTGACCGGGGCGCCGACCCTGCCGGACTCCCTCTACGCAGACCTCCAGGACGAGGTCCGGCCGACCAGTCGCGATAGCCGCCGCCTCTATGCCTCCCACCTCTCCGCCGAGGCCTTGGACGAATGCTGGGCCCGTTTCGTCCATGCGCTGCGACCCCTGGTCGCCACCGGACGGCTCGGGACGGTGATCCTCCGCTATCCGGGATGGATATCTCCCCGCCCCGAGGCCTGGTCTGACCTGGCCACCGCCCGTGAGCGGCTGGCGGGCCTGCCGGTGGCCGTCGAGCTCACCAGCCCGAAATGGTTCGACGGAGCGCAGGGCGAGGCCACGCTCGACTGGCTCGAGGACCACGACCTCGGGTTCGTCTGCGTCGACGGCCCCGAGACCGGCGTGCGGGCCCGGCCCACCGTGGTGGCCACCACCGCCGAGATCGCCGTCGTCCGCTTCAGCGGGAGGCGGGCGGTCGAGGGCGAGCCGTGGACCTGGCCGTACCGGTACCGGACCGAGGAACTGGCCGGCTGGGTCCCCCGCATCCGCGAACTGGCCTCCACCGCCCGGGAAGTCCACCTGCTCATGGACAACACGTGGCGCTCCGATGCCGTCGACAA
>WQVT01000338.1 GCA_009785715.1 Acidimicrobiaceae bacterium
CGACTGTGGCGGCTCCTCGTCAAAGAGAGCGTGGTCTACTTCTCCGAGGTCTACGAACGCCTCGGCATCCTGCTCACAAACGACGACGTGGTGGGGGAGAGCTTCTACAACGACCAGCTCGCTTCAGTGGTGTCCGAGCTGGACGCCAAGGGCCTTCTCGTGGAGAGCGAGGGGGCGCTGTGCGCCTTCCCGCCCGGGTTCCTCAACCGGGAAGGCGAGCCGCTCCCGCTGATCGTGCAGAAGTCCGACGGCGGCTACACGTACGCCACCACCGACCTGGCGGCGCTACGCGACCGCTTCGGACGGCTCGGCGCCGACCTGGCGCTGTACGTCGTCGGCATACCTCAGTCCCAGCACCTCACGATGTGCTTCGCCGTGGGACGGATGGCCGGCTGGATCCCCGAGGGCGCCGAGCCAGTCCACGTCGGCTTCGGGAGCATGCTGGGCGCAGACCGCAGGATGTTCCGCACCCGGTCCGGCGACGTCGTCAAGCTCAGCGACCTGGTCGACGAGGCGATGTCCCGGGCGGCGGCGGCCGTGGTGGACAAGAATCCGGACCTCGACGCCGCGCTGGCGGCCGACGTCGCCCGCGCCGTCGGGATCGGAGCGCTCAAGTACGCCGACCTGTCGACGGACCGCCAGCGGGACTACGTCTTCGACTGGGACCGGATGCTGTCCTTCGACGGCAACACCGCCCCGTACCTGCAATACGCCCACGCCCGGATCTGTTCGATCTTCCGCCGGGCGGACCTGGACCCCTCGGCGTTCTCCTTCGCCTCCGCCGAGGTTCCCGTGCACCTTGACCAGCCGGGGGAGCGGGCACTGGCGATCGCGCTGTTGGGATTCGAGACCGCCGTCAGTGCCACCCTCGAAACCTTCAGCCCGCACAAGCTGTGCGCGTACCTCTTCGACCTCGCCGGCACGTTCACCACGTTCTACGAGACGTGCCCGGTGTTGCGGGCGGAGAGCCCCGAAGTGCGGGCCAGCCGGCTGGCGCTGTGCGCCCTGACCGCAGACGTGTTGCGGCAGGGGCTGACGCTGCTCGGGATCGAGGCGCCGCCGCAGATGTAGGGCTGGCCCGCATTGCGCCGAGCGTGAGTCCAGCCGATGGCCGAGGGGGCTGCTGCCCGTTATGGTGCGGCTCATGCATCTGGGGGTCTTCGACGCCAACTCCGGTCCGTGCAGCACCAGGGAGGGGGTCGAGCGGATCGGCCTCCTGGCCGAGGAACTCGGCTACGAATCGGTCTGGGTGGGGGAGCACGTCCTCGTCCCCTCGCCACAGGTCCCGCCCTCGCCGCTCGCGCCGCGCCATCCGATCCTCGATCCGTTGATCGGCCTGACCTTCGTGGCGGCCATCACCCGGCGGGTCAAGCTCGGCACCGGGATCATCATCCTCCCGCAGCGCAACCCCACGGTGCTGGCCAAGCAGGTCGCAAGCCTCGACGTGCTCAGCAGCGGCCGGTTCCTCCTCGGTCTGGGCGTCGGGTATCTCGAGCCGGAGTTCCGGGCGGTTGGCGTGCCCCTCGAGGATCGGGGGCGGCGTTCCACCGAGTACCTGGAGGCGATGCGCCAACTCTGGAGTGCGGACAGCCCGGCGTATGACGGCAAATACGTGTCCTTCTCCGGGATCGACGCCTACCCTCGGCCTCTCGACCGCTCGGGGCCGCCGGTCGTCATCGGCGGCCACAGCGAGGCCGCCCACCGGCGGGCCGTTGCGTTGGGCAACGGCTGGTACGGCTGGGGCCTCGGGCTCGAGCAGACCGAGGCGGCCGTGACGTCCTTGCGCCGGGCCGGCGAGTCGGTGACTCGGCCCGCCGGGCTCGGGACCCTTGAGATCACCGTTTCCCCGCCACGTGGCCACAAGCTGGACGCCGGGGTGGTCGCGGCGTACGCAGAGCTCGGGGTCGATCGCCTGGTCTTCCTTGCTCCGCCGGATTGCGACAGCCTGGACGAGATGGCGGCCTTCGTCGGCCAACACTCGCCGCGGGAACTGGGGCTGTAGGGGCAGTCCTTACCTTCCGGCTGCGGATGCCAGCGACAGGTAGGTGTCCCGTATCTCGGCGGCGACCTCGTCCGGAGTGTCACGGATCTGGGCCCAGGTGTAGATGAGAACCCGCCAGCCCTGGGCGAGCAGGCGATTCCGTCGCACATGATCTGCCGCCACCCGGTCCGGATCCGAGTGCCAGGCATAGCCGTCGACCTCGATCGCCAACTTGAGGGTGGGGTACGCGAAGTCGAGGCGGTACTCACTGTTCTCGCCGGCGACGAGTTCCGCCTCCGGGAGGGGGAGCCCGTAGCGGAGAAAGAGTCGCGTCATCTGGCTTTCGAGCACGCTGGGCGCCGGGGCGCCCAGGTATCCCCGCTCGAGAAGGTGGGCGCGGAGGGCTGCTGCCCCACGGAAGAGTCCGCTCCTTGTCGGCTCTGCCGCCGCTTCCAAGTCGCTTGGACGGAGGATCCGGTCGGCGAGGGCCCGATCGACGACATCAGTCAGTAGCCACGGGGTCGTCGCGGCGATGTCGACCACGGTGCGGACGGGGTCGGTGAGGCGGAGCCCGTCGCGCGTCCGGGGCCTGAACGGGACACGGGTGCGGTGAACGGTGACGCCGGTGAGGCTCGACCGGATGCCGTACGGGACGAGCAACTCCACGCGGCCCGGGGTCTTCGTGAGCAGTCCCCACCGCCAGGCGGCCGTCCGGTGTGAGAGAGCGGCACCCGGACCGCCGGCGGCAAGTGCGGCAGCTGCCTCGGCCAGGCGCACCCCCTCCCGGGCGGGCACCTCGATGTACACGCCAGCATGGCGGCGAGCGAGGCGGCCGGTCTTGAGCAAAGCGTGCAGATCGCCCCGGCCGATGCCGAGTCGGTTTGCCTCGCTATGAGTCAGCACGCCGTGGTTTCTGGAGAGGGACCGGAACAGAGCTGCCTCTACATGACCTTTCATGATCTTACATTACAAGACCTCCCAACCCTTCTGGAGTTGTTGTGCACCAGAACGCGCGTATACCGCGCGCCCTGGTGCACAACGCGCGTTTTGGCACACGACGCTCGTTTTGACTCACAACCTCGTCCTTGGAACGCACAACCTCGTCCTTGGAACGCACAACCTCGTCCCCGGCACCACCCGCCGGCACCCTTCCCTCCCATCGCTAGGGTTGAGCGAGTGTCCGCCCCCCGGATCGCAATCCAGCCGATGCATCGCGCCTTCGCTGCCGCGGCCGTCGAGGCCGGCGGCGGCGTCGTCACCGACGTGGACGAGGCCGACGCGTTGGTCTGGATCGGGGAGCACGACGTCGAGGCGCTGGGCAAGCTCCTGGCCGGCGCCCCCCAGCTGGACTGGGTGCAGCTCCCGTCGTCGGGAATCGAAGAGTTCGTGGCCGCCGGCCTCCTCGAGGACCACCGGACCTGGACCTGCACCAAGGGTGCCTACGCGGAGCCCGTGGCAGAACACGCGCTCGCCCTGGCCCTCGCCGGCCTCCGCTGCCTCGACGAGCGGGTCGTGGCCCGGAGCTGGGGTCCGGAGGGAGGGGTCAGCCTCTACGACACCGACGTCACCGTCCTCGGGGGCGGCGGCATCACCCGCGCACTGCTGGAGTTGCTGGCTCCGTTCCGGACCCGGACCACCGTGGTGCGTCGCTCGCCCGAGCCGGTTGCCGGCGCCACCCGGACGCTGCCGCCGTCCCGGCTGGCCGAGGCGCTCCCCGGCGCCGCGGTCGTGTTCCTGGCCCTGGCCCTCACGCCGGAGACCATCGGGATCATCGGGGCCCAGGAGCTCGAGCTCATGCGGCCGCAGGCCTGGCTGGTCAACGTGGCGAGAGGACGGCACGTCGTCACCGACGACCTCGTGGCCGCCCTGCACAGGGGGACGATCGCTGGCGCCGCGCTCGACGTGACCGACCCCGAACCGCTGCCCGAGGGCCACCCGCTCTGGACCGCCCCGCACTGCATCATCACCCCGCACACCGCCGATCCCTGGGACATGGTCGAGCCCCGGCTGGCCAGGCGGATCAAGGAAAACGTGGCGCGCTGGGCCGCCGGC
>WQVT01000339.1 GCA_009785715.1 Acidimicrobiaceae bacterium
TGGCCTCGCTGCCCGCCCGCGCGGCCGGCTCGAGGGCCGACGACGACGCTGCCGTCCGGCCGCCGACGGGGGCCGCGTAACCGTCAGATCATCTGGCGTTCGGCCTGCGTATACCGAGATTCATGAGAACAGAATTTGTCCTGTCCGGGACAATCCGATCGAGCAGACCCGGCGTATTGCGGGTAGGCGAGCGGGACGGAGGACAGATGACGGCGGCTCCACCTGAAGGCCCGGCAACTTCCCCTTTTCCGGCAGACCCGGTCGTCCGGGCGACCGGGATCATCGGTCTTGGGGCGGTCGCGGGCATCCACTTTTCGCAAGTTGTGCCGACGACCGGGCAGACCCCCTGGCTCGGGGCGGCGTTCATCGCCTTGATTTTAGCCTGCGTCTTCCTCGCCGGCGTCCTTCTGCACCGTGGTGACCGACGCATATGGGTAGCGGTGGCGGCGCTCAATGCCTCGGCCATCTTCGGCTATCTATTCACCCGCCTCGTGTCAACTCCCTTCGACAATACCGATGTTGGCAACTGGTCCGAGATGCTGGGCGTGACGGCGCTGTTCTTCGAGGCCGTGCTGGTCTTGCTCAGCATCCACGCCATCGCCGGTCGTCCGTTGAAGAGATCACCGCAGGTGGCACTCGCCGATTTTGCCGATTCGACGCCCGTCAGCGCCTGAGCGGATACTCGCCCGCCCGGACCCCCGGCGTGAGCCTCCCGATTGCTACGCGTTGCGTTGCTACGTGACACGTAGTAATAGTGGGGCATGGTGATTTCACGTGGGGGTCCGGGATTGCGCCGGGCCAACGATCCACCCCTGCTCATTTTGACCAGCCTTGCGGAGGGACCCAAGCACGGGCACGCGCTGGCCAAGGACATCGAGGACTTCGCCGGGGTTTCCCTCGGACCGGGCGCCCTCTACGGGGCGATCACCCGGCTCGAGGAACGGGGGCTGATCGAAGCCCTGGAAGCGGACGATCGCCGGCGCCCCTACCGAATCACTCCCGCGGGCCACGCGGCCCTGGCGGAGGCGGTGGCCGAGATGCGCCGGCTGGCGGAGGTGGGCGCCACCCGCCTCGGGCTGCCGAGGTTCGCGTGATGGCCGGCGGGCGGGGCCGTGCCCCGACCGGCCTGCTGCGCTGGTACCCGCCTGAATGGCGGGTCCGCTATGGGGACGAACTGCTCACGTTTCTCGAGGACACCTACGGGCCGGGGCCGCTGCCGCCCGGGGCCTGGTGGTCGCTCCTGGCCGGCGGGTTGCGCGAGCGGGCGCGCCACGCCGGGCTCGTCGGGGATCGGGTCCCCGTCACCGAGCGGGTCCGGGCCGGGGTGTTGGTGGTGTTGGGTGCGTGGACGGGGTTCGTCGTCGCCGCCTTGAGCTTCGCCAAGCTCTCCGAGAACTTCCACTCCGCCTCGCCGAAGGTGTCGGTCTTCGGCGCAGCGGGGCACCGTGCCGTGTCGGTTTTCCTCCATCCGCCCGGCCCGACCGTCGCGAACGCCGCCTTGACCGGCCTCGAGGTCGTGTTGATCCTGGCCGCGGTGGCCGTGGTGGGCGGCGCTGCGCTCGCGGTGCCCGCCTTCTTGCGCTTCCTCCGTGCAGGGGGGTGGCGTTCGATCCTCGACCATCTCCTTCTCGCGGGGTTGGCCACGGTGGGCCTCGTGATCGTGACCGTGCCGCTGGTGGCCTGGGCGCACCACCTCACCTGGCCGCAACGCAACGGGCAACTGGCCGTCTACGGAATCGTGTTCGTGGGCTGGGGGGTGCTGGTGGCAATCTGCCTCGCGCTCTGGTCAGCCGCCGCGATCGCCGCCGCCCGGCGGATGGACATCCCCTGGGTGGTGCTCTTCTTCCAGGCGATGGTGGCGATGGCCGTGGCGGCCTCGATGGTCGTCATGCTGGTGTTGACGGCGGTGTGGTGGGGGTCCGTCGCCGCCGATGCTCCCTGGGTCCTGCGACTCCCGGGGACGCTCACCCCGCCCCAGGGCGCCCCGTTCCTGGGCGGCGGAGCCTGGAACCTATGGTTGGCCGGCACCGTGGGGCTGATGGCGGTATCGGCTGCGTGCGGGCTCCTCGGCGCCTTCCGCATCGCCGGGGTCTGGTCGACCTCCCGGCGGCAGCCATGGTGAGCGGGAGGGCATAGCCAACGCGAAGCGGGGCGCCGACCACGCGGCCGGCGCCCCTCTCGCAACCCGAACGTCCGAGCGGGTCAGCCTTCGGGGTTCGCTCCGACGAGGGCCGGGACCCTGGTGTCGTCGACCGCCGGTACCGGCACCGGGACCGGCTGGCGGACGAACAGCGCCCGCGACATCCACGCCGGCAGGTACCAGTTCCACTTGCCGAGCACCCCGACGAGGGCGGGCACGAGCAGCGAGCGGACGACGAAGGCGTCGAGGAGGATGCCGGCGCCGAGGCCCGTTGCCATCACCTTGAGGTCGGTCATCCCGGCCGTCGAGAGCGACACGAAGCCGAGGAAGAGGATCAGCGCCGCGCTGGTCACCAGCCGCCCGGTGCGGCCGAGGCCGGTCACCACTGCCCCGTCGGTGGAGCCGGTCCGGTCGTACTCCTCCCGGATGCGGGAGAGGATGAACACCTCGTAGTCCATCGAGAGGCCGAAGAGGAAGGCGAAGACCATGATCGGCACCCAGACCGTGATCGAGCCGGTCGCCGGGATCGACCAGATGGCCTGCGAGCCGTGGCCCATCTGCCAGACGAGGACCATGATCCCGTAGGCGGCAGCCACCGAAAGCATGTTGAAGACCACCGCCTTGGCCGCCAGCACGATCGAGCGGAAGGCCCGGGTCAAGAGCAGCAGGGTGGCGACGGCGATGATCGACAGCATCAGCGGGAAGTGGCCATAGACGGAGCGGATGAAGTCCACCTGGCTCGGCCCGGCGCCCCCGACACCGATCACCCCGGGCAGGCCGGCCGCGGCCGACCGCACCCCGGAGATCGTGGCGTTGCCGGACGTGGTGGCCGGCTCGCTCTTCGGGAGGACCTCCACCAGCGCGGTACCCGCCGGGTGGGTCGCCTGCGAAACCACGGCGGCCGTGTAGACGCCCGGCACCTGGGCGAGCCGTGCCGCCACCGCCTGGGCATCGGGCTCGTGCACCAGCACCTCGATCGGCTCGATCACGCCCGAGGGGACGCCACCGGATTCGAGGGTGGTGAGGGCGGTGTGCGCCGCCCCCCGCTGGGCCAGAGCCGTGGACTTCGGCTCGCCCAGATTGAGCGCGAAGACCGGGATGACCAGGGCGATCAGGATCGCCGCCCCGACCATCGCCGCGGCCCTCCGGTGCCGCAGCACCAGGCGGGCCCAGGCCGTCCACGGACGGCTGGCGTGCACCTCACGGCGCAGGCGGGGCCGGTCCAGCCACGGCCCGACGCCGGCCAGCAGGGCCGGCAACAGGGTGAGGGCGACCGCCACGGAGACGATCGGGATCAGGAAGCCGGCGACGCCGATGTTGGCGAGGAACGGCACGGGGAGCACGACGAGCGCCAGCAGGCTGACGCCGACGGTGAGGCCGGAGAAGACCACGGACCGCCCGGCCGAGCTCATCGCCCGGGTCACCGCCTCGTGGTTGGGGAGGCCGTGGGCCCGTTCCTCCCGCCAGCGGGTCACCACCAGCAGTGAGTAGTCGATCGCCACCCCGAGACCGATGAGGGCGATCAGGAACTCGACGATGATGCTGACCGAGGTCACGTGGGTCATGCCGCCGACGATCAGGAACGTCGAGGGGATGGCCACGATGGCCATCAGCAGCGGGATGAGGGCGATGAAGCTGGCGAAGACGAACGCCAGCACGGCGAGGGCCCCCACACCCCCGAACATCGTCTCCGTGAGGGCACTGGCCCCCTTCGAGGAGGCACCGGTCTCGAGCTGGGCCAGACCGGTGACGCCGGCATGCCAGCTCGGCGGTGTGGCGGCGCTCGCGGCGTCGGTGATCGTCGCCGTCTGGTTGTTGTTCCAGCCGCTCTTCGACTGCGGGACGAAGAGCAGGCCGAAGCCGGTTGCCCGGTCCTTCGTGGCGAA
>WQVT01000340.1 GCA_009785715.1 Acidimicrobiaceae bacterium
GCCGGGCGGATCGCCACCTGCATCCACTCCATCTCGCCGAGCTCGTCCAGGACCTTCTTCACGAGGTCGAAGTCGCCCATGGAGACCCCGCCGCTCGTGAGCAGGGCATCGCAACGCCCCGCCCCGTCGAGGATCCTCGCCCGGATCACCTCCGCGTCGTCGGGGGCGATGCCGAGGTCCACCCCCACGTATCCGTCCCGGCGGAGCAGGCCGAGGAGCGCGTGGCGGTTGGACTCGCGGATCTGCCCGGGTCGCAGGGGGACGTCCCCTTCGACCAGCTCGTCGCCGGTGGAGAGCACGCCGACGACCGGCGCCGGCACGACGGAGGCCTCGAGGCGCCCGACGCTCGCCAGCACCCCCAGATGGCCCGGCCTGAGGACCGTGCCGGCGGGGAACACCTCCTGCCCCGCTTGGACGTCGCCGCCGGCAGCCCGGATCTGGGCGCCGTGCCCGACGGGGGTGTCGATCAGGACCGTGTCGCCTTCGGTCGTGGTCGTCTCCACGATCGCCACGGCGTCCGCACCGCCGGGGAAGGGGGCGCCGGTCATGATCCGCAGGGCCTCACCTTCGCCCACCGCGCCCTCGAACGCCGCCCCCGCGGCCAGCGTGCCCACCACCCGGAGGCGGACCGGGTGCTCGGCGGAGGCGCCGGCGAGGTCGGCGGCGTGGACGGCATAGCCGTCCATCGAGGTGTTGGCGAAGGGTGGAATGTCCTCCCGGGCGGTGAGCGTCTCCGCGAGGACGAGGCCGAGCGCCTCGTCGATGTCGACCTGGACCGGTTTCGCCGCCTCGAGACCCGCGAGGACGCGCTCCTGGGCCTCCTCCAGGGGGATCATCGGCTACTCGGGGAGGTCGCCGTGGATCCGGGGCATGCTCAGGCGCCGCTCGAGGTACTCCCAGAACGCCGGCCCGATGTCCTCGCGCTCGAGCGCGATCTCGACCGTGGCCCGAAGGAAGTCGAGCTTGTTGCCCGTGTCGAACCGTCCCCCCCGGAAGGTGTAGCCGTACACGTCCTGCTGACCGAGGAGGAGCTTGATGGCGTCGGTGAGCTGGAGCTCGCCGCCCTTGCCGGGCTTGACCTCGTCGATGGCGTCGAAGATGTCCGGGGTGAGGATGTAGCGGCCCATGACCGCCAGGTTGGACGGTGCCTCCGTGGGGTGGGGCTTCTCGACGAGGTCGAGGAGGCGCACGATGTTGTCGCGGACCGGCTCGCACGACGCGCACCCGTACATCGAGATCTCCTCGTGGGGGACCTCCTTGAACGCCACGACGGAGCGCCCCTCCTGGCAGTACAGGTCGAGCATCCCCTCGAGCACGCCGGAGCGCTCGTGCATGATGTCGTCGCCCAACAGGACGGCGAACGGCTCGTCGCCGATGTGCTTGCGCGCCAGGCCCACGGCGTGGGCCAGGCCGAGCGGCTCGCCCTGGCGGACGTAGTGGATCTCGGCCATCTCGGCGATCGAGCGGACCAGCTCCACGTCCTCGTGGCGGCCCTTGGCCGCCAGGTTCGCCTCGAGCTCGAGCGACCGGTCGAAGTGGTCCTCGAGGGTGCGCTTGCCCCGACCGGTGACGATCAGGACGTCCCTGATGCCGGCCCGGACCGCCTCCTCCACCACGTACTGGATGGCCGGCCGGTCAACGAGCGGGAGCATCTCCTTGGGCTGCGATTTCGTCGCCGGGAGGAATCGTGTTCCCAGACCGGCCGCGGGAATGACGGCCTTGCGGACCGAAGAGACCATGTCAAGTGTCTACCACCCGAACGTGTCCCGGCACGGCCGGCCCAGCCGTGGAATACGGTTCGGCGCCGGTACACTTAGCAGCCGTTCCCCGAGAGTGCTAACGACACGGAGCCCTGATGCCCACCTACGAGTACGCCTGCAAGACCTGCGGTCAGCACATCGACGTCTTCCAGTCGTTCTCCGACGACCCCCTGACCGAGTGCCCGAACTGCGGCGGCGAGCTTCGCAAGGTCTTCGGCAACATCGCCATCTCGTTCAAGGGGAGCGGCTTCTACAAGAACGACAGTCGGTCCGACGGGAACGGCCACCGGTCCCCTTCCAACGGCTCGTCCAACGGCAAGAGCACCTCGAGCGAGGGTGCCGGGTCGGGATCCTCCTCCGAGGGCTCCTCCTCTTCCTCCGACGGCAACTCCTCCTCGTCCTCGTCCAGTGAGTCCGCGTCGTCGTCTTCCTCCGACGGCGGGTCGCCGGCGCCGGCGAAGAAGGAAGCCACCACCATCGCCTGACGAGCCTTGCCACTCCTTGGGTGCCGGTGTGCGGCGCCCCGGCGTGCGCGCAACCGTGTGTGCTTAGGGCGACAATGAGTGCTTGAGGTTCCCAGGCGACACGTATCACTCACGGTCGCACCAAGCACGCAGAGTCCCGCGCAGGCCGCAGCCGCCCCGCCCCCTTTGCCCAACTGCTCGGCTGCCGGGGCGGGCGTGGTAGGCAGCAGTCATGGCTGACTTCGTCGGGGCCGTCGATCAGGGGACCACGAGCACGCGGTTCATGATCTTCGACCACGAGGGGCGTGAGCGGGGCCGCTACCAGCTCGACCACCGCCAGATCCTCCCCCGGCCGGGTTGGGTGGAGCACGATCCGGTCGAGATCTGGGAGCGCACCTCCGAGGTCGTGCGCGCCGCCCTCGACGCAGCCGGGATCGCCCCGTCCGACCTGGCGGCGTGCGGGATCGCCAACCAGCGTGAGACGACGGTGGTGTGGGACCGCCGCACCGGGCGCCCGTACCACAACGCCATCGTGTGGCAGGACACCCGGAACGACCACCTCGTCGCCGCGCTCGACCGGGACGGCCGGGGCGGGGTGATCCGGGAGCGGACGGGGTTGCCCCCTGCGACCTACTTCTCCGCCGGCAAGGTCCAGTGGATCCTGGAGAACGTGGCCGGGGTGCGGGAGGACGCCGAGGCGGGCCACGCCATCTTCGGCAACCTCGATGCCTGGCTCGTGTGGAACCTCACCGGGGGGCCCGACGGCGGGGTGCACGTGACGGACGTGACGAACGCCAGCCGGACGATGCTCATGGACCTCGAGGCGCTGGAATGGGACGAGGAGCTGCTCGGCTTCTTCGGGATCCCCCCCTCGATGCTGCCGGCGATCCGCCCCTCGTCCTCGACCGACGGGTTCGGGGTCGTCCGGGCGGGGGGGCCGTTCGGGACGACCGAGGTGCCGATCACCGGGGTCCTCGGCGACCAACAGGCCGCAACGGTCGGCCAGGTGTGCTTCGAGCCGGGCGAGGCGAAGAACACCTATGGGACGGGGAACTTCATGTTGCTGAACACCGGGACGCGCCCGGTGCGGTCGGACCGTGGGCTCTTGACCACCGTCGCCTATCGGTTCGGGGATGAGGCGGCGGCGTACGCCCTTGAAGGGTCGATCGCCGTGACCGGCTCCGCAATCCAGTGGCTGCGGGACCAGCTCGGGATCATCGGCGAGGCGGCCGAGAGCGAGTCCCTGGCCCGGTCGGTGCCGGACAACGGCGGCGTGTACTTCGTCCCCGCCTTCTCCGGCCTCTTCGCCCCCTACTGGCGGGCGGACGCGAGGGGGGTGATCGTCGGGCTGTCCCGCTACAACACCGGTGCGCACCTGGCCCGGGCGGCCCTCGAGGCCGTCTGCTACCAGTCCCGCGACGTGCTCGAGGCGATGGACGCGGACTCGGGCGTGCACCTCGACCTCCTCAAGGTCGACGGCGGCGTGACCGCCAACGAGCTGTGCATGCAGATCCAGGCGGACGTGCTCGGCGTCGCCGTCTCCCGCCCGCAGGTCGCCGAGACGACCGCCCTCGGCGCCGCTTACGCCGCCGGCCTGGCCGTCGGGTTCTGGAAGACTACCGACGAGCTGCGAGCCAATTGGCGGGAGGATCGGCGGTGGTTGCCGGCGTGGGACGACGAGACCCGGGAGGCGGGGTACGCCGGGTGGAAGAAGGCGGTGGAGCGCACGTTCGGGTGGGTGGACGTTTGAGTTGGGGAAAGGTCGCTTGATGAGGTGCGGGCGGTGCTGACGTCGGACCC
>WQVT01000341.1 GCA_009785715.1 Acidimicrobiaceae bacterium
CTCTTCCTGGCGCTCTTCGCCCGCCTGTGGTTCCTGCAGGTGATCAGCGCGCCGCAGGCCCAGGCGACGGCCCAGGACCAGGGCGTGAAGATCATCTACACCCCGGCGCCGCGGGGCGAGATCCTCGACGCCGAGGGCGACGTCCTCGCCGGCAACCGGATCTCGGAGGTGATCGAGGTCACGGACCGCTTCCAGGCGCTGGACGACAAGCCGTTGCTCGTCCGGCTGGGCGCGCTCGTGGGGATGACCGTTCCGCAGCTCAAGGCGGCGATCAACAACACCGACATCAGCCCGTCCTACGCCCCCGCGGTGATCGTCACCGACGCCAGCGCGTCGGAGATCCTCTACATCCAGGAGCACCAGAACCTGTTCCCGGGAGTCGAAGCGACCACCGAGACGCTGCGCGCCTACACCCCGCTCGGCGTGGCGGCCGCCAACGTCATCGGGTACATGGGCGCCATCACCGAGCAGCAGTACAAGGCGCTCAAGTCACAGGGCTACCAGCCCGGGGACCAGATCGGCCAGACCGGGGTGGAAGCGGAGTACGAGAGCGTGCTGCGGGGCAGGCCGGGGATCGAGAAGCTGCAGGTCGACTCGCAGGGCAACCCGCTCGGGATCCTGAGCGAGACCCCGCCCGTCCCGGGCCTCAACCTCAGGTTGACGATTAACGGCGCCCTCCAGGAGGAGGCGGTGTCGGCCATCGAGCAGGGGCTCGCCGCGGCGCACAAGACGCTCTCCACCAACGCCAGCGGCGGCCTGACCGGCGTGCCCTTCGAGGCGCCGGCGGGCTCCGCCGTGGTCGAGGATCCCCAGAACGGGGACGTCGAGGCCCTCGCCACGGTGCCCGACTACAACAACAACGACTTCATCGGGGGCATCAGCGAGGCCCAGTATTCGGCCTACAACGACGATCCCGACCGACCGCTCATCGACCGGGCGACGCAGGGCGAGTACGCGCCCGGATCGACATTCAAGCTGGTGACCGCGACCGCCGGCCTGGAGGAGGGGCTGATCACCCCGACGTCGATCTTCCACGACACGGGGTCGATCACCGTCGGCGGCGAGAAGTTCACGAACGACAACGGCGAGAGCTTCGGCGACATCAACGTCACCCAGGCGATCGGCGTCTCGAGCGACAACTTCTTCAACACGGTCGGCGAGAACCAGTGGAACGCGCGCGGCACGCTCGGCGACGACGCCGAGCAGAAGGTGGCGGAGGGCTACGGCTTCAACGCGCCGACGGGCATCAAGCTGCCGGGCGAGTCGGGCGGGCTGATCCCCACGCCGGCGTCGGTCGCCCGCGACTACAAGCTGTACCCGAAGGACTTCGAGACCGGCGCCTGGGTGACCGGCGACAGCATGCAGGTCGCGATCGGGCAGTTCGAAGACCTGGTCACGCCCCTCCAGCTGGCGAACGCGTACTCGGCGTTCGCCAACGGCGGCACGCTCTGGACCCCCCAGGTGGCCGCCGACGCCCAGCGGGCGAACGGCACCGTGACCAGGACCTACGCGCCGGTGAAGAAGGGCGACGCGCCGCCGCTCACGCCGGTCCAGCGCGCCGCGATGCTCCAGGGGTTCTGGGACGCCGTCAACAACGGCGCCATCGTCGGCGGCGCCGGCGGGACGGCGTTTTCCATCTTCCACAACAGCTACCGGGGGCAGCCCGACCCCCTCGCCAACATGGACATCGCCGGCAAGACCGGCACCGCCCAGGTGACCGGCCAGCAGAGCACCTCGGTGTTCACCTCCTTCGCCCCGGCCTCCAACCCCCGCTACGAGGTGACGAGCATCATGGAGAAGTCCGGCTACGGCGCCTCGGTCGCCGGCCCGGTGGTCCGCCAGATCTACGACAAGATCTACAACCTCCCGCTCGAGCCCGTGGCGGTCGACTCGAACGCGACGGTGAACTAAGTGCTCGAGTACCGCTCCTTCCGGGCCCCGTCGCCGTGGCGCCAGATCGACGTCCTGCTGATCGCCGGCACCCTCGCCATCTGCGCCTTCGGGGCGTTGATGGTCTATACGGCCACCCGGGTCCCACTCGAGACCGCCGGCCTCAGTCCGACCTACTACGTGAAGAAGCAGCTGATCTTCATGGGCATCGGGCTCGTCGCCATGTTCGTGATGGCCGCCATCGACTACCACCGCTGGCAGCGCCTGGCCCTGCCCATCTACGGGGCGAGCATCCTCGCCCTGGCGGCGGTCAAGGTCGTCGGGCACACGAGCAGGGGCGCGCAGGCGTGGTTCCAGCTCGGCTCGTTCCAGGTCGAGCCCTCGGAGTTCGTGAAGATCGGCCTGATCATCGCACTCGCCAGCTATCTGGCCCGCTACCGGGAGCGCCTCGGCGCCGGCCGGCTGCTGATCGCGCTCGTGCTCTTCGGCATCCCCTTCGCCCTCATCTACAAGCAGCCCGACCTCGGCACCGCTTTGGTCCTCGTGGCCGTGTTGATCGCCGTGCTCGTGGTCGGTGGGGCAAAGGGTCGATATCTGGCCGCCCTCACCCTCGTGGCGATCCTGGGCGTGGTGGGCGTGGTCCACTACGGGGTGCTGAAGACCTATCAGCAGCAGCGCCTCACCTCGTTCGTCGACACCCCCAACAAGCTCGACGCCCGGCTGCTGGCGACCTCCGCCGGCTCGAACATCTACAACGTCGCCGAGTCGAAGATCACGATCTCGAACGGCGGGCTCCTCGGCAAGGGGATCGGCAAGGGCCTCCAGACCAACCTCTCCTACGTCCCCGAGCAGCGCACCGACTTCATCTTCACGGCGGTGGGCGAACAGGTCGGGCTGGTGGGCTCGGCGCTCCTGCTGTTGCTGTTCCTCCTCGTGCTGTGGCGGATCTGGCGAATAGCCGCCCGCGCCGCCGACACGGTCGGGACGCTGATGTGCATCGGGGTGCTGGCGATGATCGTCTTCCAGGTGTTCGAGAACGTGGGGATGACGATGGGGATCATGCCGATCGCGGGGATCCCGTTGCCGCTGGTGAGCTACGGGGGCTCCGCGGTGGTCGCCACGTTCCTCGGGATCGGGCTCACGGCGAGCGTCGGCATGCGGCGATAACGGCCCAGCTGAGAGTTATTCGGCGTCGCCAGGCGGACACCCCATGTTTTCCGCGGCGTGGTGCATCATCTACCTCGGGGTACACTTGTAACCGCACATGTCCCTACGCCGCCCCCCTCACCGAGTACTGAATCGGGGCACGCGGGGGCGCCGTAGATGATGATGGCGTCCCTCTCCCAAAGGACCGGTGGCTCCCGCCGCCCCGTCGAGGCCCCCTCTGGCGCTTCGACTGCGGGACTGCGGAGGCCGCCTGTGCGTCATGGCCAGATTCTCGCCGGCCCGGTCCCCCCCGACCGGCGGCGGGGAGGCGGCCAACAGGTTTTGCGCCACGGCGCGCCCCACCGTGTCCGCTCTGCGGACGCACCCGGGTGCCGCGACGAGTGCGCCGCACGCCGGCCGGCGTGCGTCGTGAGAAGGGAATTCCCCAATGTCCGATACCACCTCGGTCCACCCGGCGGAACCGGGCGACCCGAGCCCCACCGGCAACGACCGCGCCGCTGAGCATGGCCAGACGCGCACGCCCGGCCCGGCCACGAACGGAGGGCCCGGAGGTCCGGCCGGCGTAGAGACGCCGCCGGCGGGCAGGCCCACGCCGGCCGGGCCCGCAGAGGGCCCGGAGCGCGGGCGTGCGGGGGATGGTGTCCAGGGTGCTGGTATGCAGGGTGATCGTGTCCAGGGTGATCGCGTCCCGCAGGACGGCGGCGAGACGAACGGCGGCACCGCCGACGACGTGCCCAGGCCGTCGGGCAACCGGCGGCGGCGCGGCTCACGGGGTGGTCGGGGCCGCAGCGCCGGCGGCCGGGCCGGCGAATCGAGCGGGGCAGCCGACGACGGTGCCCCACCCGAGGCGGCCGGCTCCGACGTGACGGCACCATCACCTGACGGACCTCGCCCGGTCGCTGCCGCCCCCTCGCCGGCAGCCGCCCCGCCGCCGGTAGGCGCCCCGCCGGGGGCCGCCACC
>WQVT01000342.1 GCA_009785715.1 Acidimicrobiaceae bacterium
CGAGGTCCACCTGGTCCCTCTCCGGCGCCGTCATCTGCGATCGGTGCTGCGGATCGAGGCGCAGGTGTATCCGCGGCCGTGGACGCTGACGTTGTTCCTGAGCGAGCTCAACATGCGTTCGGGAAGGGCGTATGTGGCGGCCCGCGTCGACGGGGTCGTGGTCGGCTATGCGGGGATCATGATGCAGCTGGACGAGGCGCACGTCACCACCATCGCGGTCGATCCGGTCTGGCAACGCCACAAGATCGGCTCCAGGTTGCTCTCCTGGCTCGCCCACTCCGCGCGGGCGATGGGGGCCAAAAACCTGACGCTCGAGGTCCGCGTCTCCAACGCCCGCGCCCAGGCCATGTACCGGAACTTCGGGTTCGAGGAAGTCGGGATCCGCAAGAACTACTACACCGACGTCCGGGAGGACGCCATCATCATGTGGGCGTACGACATCGACGGCGACGCCTACGCAGCGCGCCTGAAGTCGATCGACGACGCCATTCCCGGCCGCACCGTGGTGCACGACAGTCGGAACGACGACGGCACGGACCACCCGTGAACATCCTCGCCATAGAGACGTCCTGTGACGACACCGCGGCGGCCGTCGTCACCGACGGGAGGATCGTCCGTTCGTCGGTGGTCTCGAGTCAGGTCGAGCTTCACGCCCCCTACGGTGGCGTGGTCCCCGAGGTCGCCGGACGGGCCCATCTCGACCTCATCACGCCGGTCGTGGAGCGGGCCCTCGCCGACGCCCGGATGACCGGCGCCGACCTCGACGCCGTGGCGGCCACCGTCGGGCCCGGCCTGATCGGCAGCCTGCTGGTGGGCGTCAGTGCGGCGAAGGCCTATTCGTTGGCGTGGCGGCTCCCCTTCGTCGGGGTCAACCACCTCGAGGGCCACCTGCACGCCGCCTTCCTCGAGGACCCCGACCTGGCCCTTCCGGCGGTGGTCCTGCTCGTCTCGGGTGGCCACACCCTGCTGATCCACATGGATGCCGCCGGCAGCTACCGCCTCCTCGGCCAGACCATCGACGACGCCGCCGGCGAGGCGTTCGACAAGGTGGCCCGCTTCCTGGGCCTCGGCTATCCGGGGGGGCCGGCGATCGACACGCTGGCAACCGAAGGCGATCCCCACGCCGTCGAGTTCCCACGCGGCCTCGCCGGCGAGGGCTACGACTTTTCGTTCTCCGGGCTGAAGACGAGCGTGATCAACTACGTGCGAAAGCACCCCGACACGCCGGTGGCCGACGTGGTGGCGTCGTTCCAGGAGGCGGTCGTCGACGTGGCAGTCGACAAGACCCGCCGGGCGGCGTCGGACCTCGGCGCCGCTTCGATCTGCATCGGCGGGGGAGTGGCGGCGAACACGGCCCTGCGCCAGCGGATCAGCGAGGCGGCCGCCGCCGACGGGCGTCGGGCCTTCCTCCCGAGTCGGGCGATGTGCACCGACAACGCCGCCATGGTGGGCGCCACCGCCTGGTACCGCCTCCGCCGCGACGGCCCCACTCCCCTCGGGGTCTCCGCCGACCCGAACCTCAAGCTCGACTTCAGTCCGTCTCGAGCGGGAGGGACGGGTCAGCCGACCATTCGGTGAGCGATCCGTCGTAGAGGCGGCCGTCGCGGCCGATGAGACGCAGGGCAAAGAGATCGACGGTTGCGGAGATCCCCCCGCCGCAATAGGCGATGATCGGCTGCGAGCCGTCGGCTCCCGCGGCGTCCGCCCGCTGCAGGAGCTCGGGCCCCGCCCGGAAGCGGCCGGCGTCGTCGAGCAGTTCGGCGGAAGGCAGGCTGACCGAGCCGGGGATGCGACCCGGACGGCTGTAGGCGAAGGGGCCGATGCCGGAGAAGGCCTGGCGGGTGAGGGCGTTGACGAGGGTTGCGCCACCGCCGGCCACCACCGCCTCGACGTCGCTGCGGCGCACCAGCCGCTCGGGGCGGGGGTGGGCCTGGAACACCGCCGGCGGGTAGGCGGACGGGGTGGTCACCATCTCGCGCCCCTTTGCCCGCCATGCCTCCAACCCACCGTCGAGCACGCTCACGTCGTCGAAGCCGAAGTAGCCGAGGAGCCACCACAGGCGGGTCGCCCACATAGGCGCCTCCTGGGCATAGGCGACGACGTGGGTTCCCGGGCCGATGCCGAGCGCGCTGGCGGCCGCCTCGAAGCGGGCGGCGTCGGGGAGGGTGAAGGGGTAGGGCGAGGCCGGGTCGGCCAGGTCACCGGCGAGATCGGCGAAGGCCGCCCCGGGCAGGTGGCCCGCCTCGTAGCCGGCCCGACCGCTCTCCACCCGGTAGGGGCCGCCCGGTACCTCCCGGCGCAGGTGGACGGTGGCGTCGACGATTCGCAGTGCGGGGTCGCCGAGATGTTGGGCGAGGGTCTCGGCATCGACCAGCGGGGGTAGTAGGGCCATGCGCCCAAGCGTGCCAGACAGCCGGTTGAACTAGCGCCAAGCTGGCGATATCGTTAGCACTCGTCCGGCGAGAGTGCTAAACCCCCCGGGCTCCGACCCTCGATGTGCCAATGGAGGCGCCAACCCATGAGTCTGCAGCCGCTCGACGATCGCATCGTCGTCCGCCCCAGCGAGGCCGAGGAGCGCACCGCTTCCGGTCTGGTGATCCCCGACACCGCCAAGGAGAAGCCGCAGCAGGGCGAGGTGCTCGCTGTCGGCCCCGGCCGCCGGGCCGAGAACACCGGTGAGCTCGTGCCGCTCGACATCGCGGTCGGGGACGTCGTCGTCTACTCCAAGTACGGCGGGACCGAGATCACCGTTGAGGGCGAGGACCTGTTGATCCTCACCAGCCGTGACGTGCTGGCGAAGGTGGGCAAGTAGTGCCCAAGATCCTCAAGTTCGACGAGAACGCACGGCGCGGCCTCGAGGCCGGCGTCAACAAGCTCGCCGACGCCGTCAAGGTCACCCTCGGGCCGCGGGGCCGCAACGTCGTGATCGACAAGAAGTTCGGCGCGCCGACGATCACCAACGACGGGGTCACCATCGCCCGTGAGGTCGAGCTCGACGACCCCTTCGAGAACATGGGGGCCCAGCTCGTCAAGGAAGTCGCCACCAAGACCAACGACGTCGCCGGCGACGGCACCACCACCGCCACCGTGCTGGCCCAGGCGCTCGTGCGCGAGGGCCTGCGGAACGTGGCGGCCGGCGCCAGCCCCACCGCGCTGAAGCGGGGCATCGACAAGGCGGTGGGCGCCGCCGTCGAGTCGATCAAGAGCCTCGCCAAGGATGTCGACGACAAGAGCGAGATCGCCCAGGTGGCGGCCATCTCGGCCGCAGACAACTCGATCGGTGACGTGATCGCCGACGCGATCGACAAGGTCGGCAAGGACGGCGTGGTCACCGTCGAGGAGTCGAACACCTTCGGCCTCGAGCTCGACTTCACCGAGGGGATGCAGTTCGACAAGGGCTACCTGTCGCCGTACTTCGTCACCGACCCCGAGCGCCAGGAGTCGGTCCTCGACGACCCCTACATCCTGATCGTCAACTCCAAGATCTCGGCCGTGCACGACCTCGTGCCGGTGCTCGAGAAGGTCATGCAGGGCGGCAAGCCGCTTTTGATCATCGCCGAGGACGTCGAGGGCGAGGCGCTGGCCACGCTCGTGGTCAACAAGATCCGGGGCACCTTCACCTCGGTCGCGGTCAAGGCTCCCGGCTTCGGCGAGCGGCGCAAGGCCATGCTCGGCGACATCGCCACCCTCACCGGTGGTCAGGTGATCTCCGAGGAGGTCGGCCTGAAGCTCGAGAACACCACCATCGACCTGCTCGGCCGGGCCCGCAAGATCGTCGTCGACAAGGACAACACCACGATCGTCGAGGGAATCGGCGGCGAGTCGGACGTGAAGGGCCGGATCGCCCAGATCAAGCGGGAGATCGAGGAGACCGATTCCGACTGGGACCGGGAGAAGCTGCAGGAACGGCTGGCGAAGCTGTCCGGCGGCGTCGCGGTGATCAAGGTCGGCGCGGCGACCGAGGTCGAGCTCAAGGAGAAGAAGCACCGCATCGAGGACGCCCTCTCGGC
>WQVT01000343.1 GCA_009785715.1 Acidimicrobiaceae bacterium
CGCCTCGACGACCTCGCCGATCACCTGGTAGGCGTACTTCACGGGAAAGCCGAAGCTGCCGGCGCAGGTCTCGAGCCCGAGGTCGTCCTCGGCGGGCAGCTCCCCCCGGTAGACGAGAAGCTCGGTGCCGGCGCTGATCAGCGAGACCACGGCCCGCACCAGGATCTGCGCGCCCTCCGGGGCCGGGACGACCTCGTCCAGGACCTCGGCCTGCCGCCGGGCCGTGAACCACAGCGCCCGCGCCGCGGTCTCAGCTGGACGCGTCGGCGGCATCGAAGGAGAGGATGTGGATGCCGCTGTTCTTCTCCGACACGTAGATCACCCCGCGCCGGTCGACGATCACGTCCTCCGCCTGGTGGACCAGCGTGGTGGGCAGCGGCCCCCGTCGCTCTTTCGGATCGTCGCCGATGAAGGAGCCGACGATGTGCGGGTCTCGGGGATCAGCGACGTCGTAGATCTGGAGACCGGCGTTGAAGTAGGTCAGGTAGACGTAGCGGTCGTTCGGTGCCAGGCAGGCCAGGCCCTGCTGCTGGTGCTGGTTGTGCGGCCCGAACCTGCCCCCCTTCTCGCAGAAGCTCGGCGCGTCGTAGCCACGCGGCGGACGAGGTGGGGGAAAAAGAGCCATCAGGATCGGGTCCGATTCGTCACGGACATCGACCGTGGCGGCAAAGCCGGCCGGCTCGTCGCAGCGCTCACGCAGGGCCTCGCTGTTGATCACGATCACCTCCCCTCCCTCGAGCGGCACCGCCGAGTGGAGGGCGATCGTGCTCCCGAGCGGCGGATGCACCGGGAGCGTGGAGACGTGCCGGGGAGCATGCTCGTCGCTCACGTCGAGGATCACCAGGCCCGCACGCATCCATGGGCAGTAGGCCCGAGGTCCGACGACATAGGCGCCGCCATGGAGCGAGAGCCCGTGCTGAGGGGCGCTGGCGTCCGGGTACGGCCGGCCCGCGTGGAGCCGTCGATCGTCCTCGGGTGTGTAGACCTCGCCGCCGCCGACGTGCTGGCCCGGGTACCACCAGCGTCCAACCGTCCGGGGTGACTCCGGGTCATCGATGTCGACGATGGCCAGGATGTGACCTTCGAAGTTGGGCAAAGTAGCGGTGGCGTAGACGAGCCGACCGCCGTTGTAGAAGTTGCGGTGGGTCCCCGACGCCCCGCTCTCCCAGTGACCGAGCAGCTTCGGGTTGTCCGGCTCGACGACGTCAAAGACCAGGAAGCCGTCCTGGGGCGCGGCGTCGGAGCCACCGGCCGACCATCCCGGCGGGACGTGTTCGAGCGCCGTGACCATCCGGCCGTCCGCGACCTGCACCTGGATCGTCCAGGTGTTGGCCGGCCCGTCCAGCCAGCGGAGCAGCTCGGGCCTCTCGGGGTCGGTGACGTCGAGGATGCTCCATCCCGAATGCCACAGTGCGGCGACGTAGAGGAAGAACCGCCCATCCACCTCCTGGATGGCGAGCTTGAACCCGGAACGCCCGTCGAGGTCGTGATAGGCCAGCAGCTCAACGTTGTGTTGCCACACGGCCCCTCCAGAGCTGATCGAAGTCCGTCACCGATCGGCGGGCAACGTCGTAGGGGTCCATATCCCAGATCGAGTCGGAAAAATGGTTGCCAAAGAGCCCGTTGTCCGAGAAGACCTCGACGTCATACCACCCCGTGTAGCCCGCATCGTCGAGGGCGCCCATGATCGAACGGTGGTCGATCTTCCCGTCGCCTGGCAGTCGCCGGTCGCACCACCCGCGGTTCGGCTCCCGCCGGTCGTTGATCTGGATGCCGATGAGCCGATCGACGTAGTGGCGGAGATCCTCCTCGATGCCCGGCAGGTCCCAGAAATGCCACGTGTCGGCGATCACCCCCACGTTGGGCTCGCCGATGTCGTCGATGAGCTTCACCGTGTCCGGCAGCGTGGTGACGAGGGAACCGGCATCGGCCCGATACGGCTCGACCCCGAGCGAGACGCCCAATTCGGCGGCGAACCGGGCGACGGTCCGGAGCCCCTCCACCGTGATCCTCCGCATCTCCACGCCGTCCCGCCCGCGGGGATCGCCGGTGACGCAGAGGACGGCGAGCGGGTCGAACGGGGCGAGGCGCTCGACGCTCGCGCACATCGCCGTCACCCGCTCCGCCGGCTCGCTCGGCTCGGTGAAGTAGGTATCGGCGAAGACCGACGGCACGGTGCCACAGCAGAGGGTGGCCTTCAGGCCCGAGTCGCGAATGAGCTCGAGGATCTCGCCGTCGCGGCCGTCCGGCAGCTTGTACTCCCACAGCCCGATGCCCTCGGCGCCCGCTTCGGAATAGGCGGCGATGTCCGTTTCGATCGGGGCCGTATAGGTGGTGACCGAGGCGATCGACAGCGGGGGACGAGCCACCGTCTTCTACGATAGTGCACCGACAGGGGAGGTCGGCGGGTGTCCAAGAACGTCGTCGTCACGGGCGCCGGTGGGGGGATGGGCTCGGCCACCGTGCGACTCCTTGTCGAAAGGGGCGTCAACGTCCTGGCGGTCGACCGCGACGCCGACGCCCTCGGGAGACTGACCGCGGCCGATGGCCCGGGCGAGGTGGTGGTCAGGACCGCGGACGTCGGCGACGCCGGCGACGTGGAGGCGTTCGTCGCCGACGCGGCCCGCCGCTGGGACGGCCTCGACGGGATCTTCAACATCGCCGCCATCCTGGGCGAGTTTGCCCCGATCGCAGACTCGACCAACGAGGGTTTCGACGAGGTCCTGCGGGTCAACCTGAAGAGCGTCTGGTACGGCATGAAGTACGCCATACCGCATCTCATCGCCCGCGGCGGAGGGTCCATTGTCAATACCGGCTCGTATCTGTCCTGGCACGGCTGCGAATTGCTCGGTCCGTACAACGCCGCAAAGCACGCGATTGTCGGACTGACCAGGACCGCAGCCATCGAATACGGCGCCCACAACATCCGGGTCAACGTCATCTGCCCAGGCTCCATGGACACCGCCATGAACGACGATACGGCTGCCGGGTTTCGTCCGGACGACCCGCAAGAGGGCCTTCGCGAGCTCGCCGCCAGCGCGGTCACGGGTCGGTTGACCGCCCCCGAGGAGGCCGCCGCGGTCGGCGTGTTCCTGTTGCTCGACGCTCCGGTGCAGATGACGGGGACGTTGGTCCCCGTCGATGGCGGCCGCTCGGCCCGGTAGTTCCTGACCGCCTGCTAGGCGACGACCGCCTCGGCTTCGATCTCGACCCGCCAGCGCGGGTCGAGGAGGCCGGCGACCACGACCATGGAAGCGGCGGGCCGGGCGTCGGAGAACGCCGCCCCATGCGCACGGCCGACCGCCTCCGCGTCCGCGCGGTCGACGATGAACATCCTGGTCCGAACGACGTCGCCCGGCCCTGCGCCGGCTTCGGCGAGGGCGGCGAAGATGATCTCCAGGCACCTGCGTGCCTGGACTTCGGCGTCGGGGTCGCAGTCGCCGTCGGGCCAGATCGGCGCGGTACCGGAGACCACCACGCGGTCGCCAACCCGCACCGCCCGGCTGAAGCCGATGGTGCGCTCGTACGGCGACAGGGATCCAACGCGCTGGCGTTCGCCGCTCATGCGGCTAGGTGGTGGCGCCGGCTCCCTGCCGCTCGGAGGTGCGCGCCCGGGCCGTGTCGGGCAGCATCTCGAGGCGGTGGCCGTCCGGGTCGAAGATGAAGACCGAGTTCCGTGGGGTGCGTTGGCCGTTCTCGATGCCCGCCTCCGAGAGCCGGGACAGGAGCTCGTCGAGGTCGGGCGCCGCCACGTTCAGGGCCATGTGGTTCATCTCCTGCCCGCCGTGCACGTCCCCGGACACTTCGAACAGATCCAGGCCCTGCGAGCCGCAGCGCAGGAAGCTCATGCTGCCCGGTTCACCGGAGGGCCTGCGGTCCTCGAAGCCGAGCACGTCGATATAGAACCGTTTCGATCGTTCCAGATCCCTGACGTGGAGTACGACATGGTTGATCCCGGTCACCTGGAGCTTCGGTGCAGCCATCGCCACCC
>WQVT01000344.1 GCA_009785715.1 Acidimicrobiaceae bacterium
CGGCGATCCGCCCGAAGAGTTGGTCGGTGGCGAGGCCTGGATAGGTGACGCTGGCGAAGTGGAAACCGAACCGGAAGAGAGCCATGGGGCGCACAATAGGGGTCGTCCGACGAAACGGGCGCCCCGGCGCCGACCGCTGCGGCCGGGGCGCCGGTAACCTCTTCGCTGTCGGGCCCGCGGGGGCGTTCTTCTGGCCGATCTCGGGGTGGGCCGCCCGGGAAGGACACGGATGGGCGAACTTGTAGTCATCGGGTTCGTGGCCGGCATCATCGCCGGGATCTCCCCGTGCATCCTCCCGGTGCTGCCGGTGGTGCTCATGGTCGGAGCCACGGCGCCGACGGATTCCGAAACTGGGCGGCACGGGTGGCGCGTCCGGGCTCGGCCGGTGCTCGTCGTGGCAGGTCTCGTGGCGAGCTTCAGCGTGCTGATCCTGGTCGGCTCGGAGCTCCTCTCCCTCCTCCACCTGCCCCAGGACACCTTGCGGGACGCGGGCATCGCGCTCCTGGTCCTTGTCGGCCTCGGGTTCGTATGGCCGCCGCTCGGCCAGCTCATCGAGCGCCCCTTTGCCCGACTCTCCGCACGCGTCCCGGGCGGGGGAGCGGGGGGGTTCGTGCTCGGGCTCGGGCTCGGTGTGCTCTTCGTCCCCTGCGCCGGGCCGATCCTGGCGGCCATCACGGTCGTGGGAGCCACGCACCGCGTCGGGCTGACGGCCGTGTTCCTCACGGTTGCGTTCGCGGTGGGTGCCGCCGTGCCCCTCCTGGTGGTGGCGTTGGGTGGAAGCGCCCTGACCCAGCGGGTCCGGATGTTGCGTCAGCGGGCGCCTCGCCTGCGTCAGCTCGCGGGGGTGGTGCTCGTGGTGATGGCCCTCACGATCGGTTTCAACACCTTCGCCGGCCTGCAGCGTGACGTCCCCGGCTACACGAGCGCCCTGCAGAACCGGATCGAGGGCGGCGCCAACGTCCGGAAGAAGCTGAGCGCCCTGACCGGCAACGCCACGACCCACAACGCCACGCTGACCAGCTGCAACTCCAACGCCACCGGGCTTGTCGACTGCGGGATGGCGCCAGGGTTCACGAAGATCACCGCCTGGCTGAACACGCCGGGAGACCGGCCCCTCTCTGTCGCAGCCCTGAGGGGGAAAGTGGTCCTGATCGACTTCTGGACCTACTCCTGCATCAACTGCCAGAGGAGCCTGCCGCATCTGGAATCCTGGTACCGGGAGTACGCCCGCTACGGATTCGAGATCGTCGGGGTGCACACGCCGGAGTTCTCCTTTGAGCACGTCGTGTCGAACGTCAAGGCACAATCCGCCGCGCTCGGCGTGCACTACCCGGTTGCGATCGATGACAGCTACGGCACCTGGAATGCCTACAACAACGAGTACTGGCCGGCCGACTACCTACTCGATTCCCGGGGCATCGTCCGCCACGTTCATTTCGGGGAGGGAGACTACGCCGGCACGGAGCGCCTGATCCGCACGCTGCTCACCGAGGCGCATCCCGGGACCAGGTTGCCTGCGCCCGTGGAGGTGCCCGACAGGACTCCGACCGGACTGATGAGCCCCGAAACGTACCTCGGCTACGAGCGCGAGCAGTTCCTCGTCAACCCGAAGGTGAGGGACAACCGGGCCGCCACGTACCGGTTCCCGAACGTCCTGCCGCCCCAGGCACTGGCCTACTCGGGCACCTGGACCGAAGGTGCGCAGGAGGCGACGTCGGGGCCGAAAGCAGGAATTGAGCTGGGCTTCGACGCCAGCGATATCTACCTGGTGATGGGCGGGTCCGGCACGGTTTCGGTGTCGATCGATGGCCAGCACACCAAGACGGTGCGGGTGAATGGCGTGCCTCGCCTCTACACCCTTTACACCTCGGCGACCCCGAACAGCGGCCTGATACGCCTCCGTGTTTCACCCGGGGTCCAGGCCTATGACTTCACGTTCGGATGACGGTTCACCCGGGTGAAGAAGCCGTCTGGGAGGAGCCGATGCTGGCGGAGCTGGTCAAGGTCACCGAACACGGCCGGATGGCCGAGAGGGAGGGCGGTGGTTGGCAGTACGAACGCAAGCTCGACGGCTTGCGCTGCCTGGCCGTCCGCAACGGGCTCCGCGTGGAACTGTGGTCCCGGAACCGGCTCTCGTATACCGCCCGCTTCCCTGGCGTGGTCGCGGCGCTTGCCGACCTGCCCGCGGACAGGTTTACCCTCGACGGTGAGCTCGTGGCGTTCGACGGCGGGCGCACCAGCTTCGCCCGCCTGCAGCGCCCCGATGCTTCCAAGCCCCCGGTCTACGGCGTCTTCGACCTCCTCCACCTGCTCGGGCGGGACACCCGGCACCTGGTCCTGCCCGAACGACAGGCACTCCTCCGACAGCTGCTGGACGGTGCGCCGCCGGCGCTGTGGCCGGTACCCCCGCTCGGCGGTGGGCCGGCCGACCTGCTGCGCAAAGCCTGTTCCGACGGCTGGGAGGGTCTCGTCGCAAAGAGGCTCGATTCCCCTTATCGCCCCGGGCGGTCCAGGGACTGGCAGAAGCTCAAGTGCTCGGCCAGTCAGGAGCTGGTGATCGGTGGCTGGACCGAACCGACCGGCTCCCGCCACGGGTTCGGGGCGCTGCTGGTGGGCTATTACGACGAGACCGGTGGACTCCGCTACGCCGGCAAGGTGGGCACCGGGTTCGACGAGAAGACGCTGCGGGAGATCCACGACACCCTCACCGGACTGGCGACCGGCGGGTCCCCCTTCGCCGAGCGCGTCGCCGAGCGGAGGGGCGTGCACTGGGCCCGGCCTGAGCTGGTGGCCGAGGTTTCGTTCACCGAGTGGACGACCGACGGCCGGCTCCGCCACCCCGCCTTCCATGGCCTGCGCGACGACAAGGACCCTCGCACGGTGGTGCGGGAGACGCCCGCCTGAGCTGCGATTCCGTTAAAAGACGCCCGGAACCAGTCTCCAGCGGACACGCCGGCGATAGTCGGCGTGTGCAGCGTTGTCCGCGAGGATCCGGTCCTCGACGATCGCCCGCCCTGCGTTGCACGCGAGTGCCGCGAGCACCACGGCGACATTCCGAACCGACATGCTCTGCAGCAGGTAGCCGCCCTGGAGCAGCAGGTACGAGGCGTAGATCGGGTGGCGGACCAGGCCATAGGGGCCCCGCGTCACGAGCCCGCGGTCGCCGGCGGCGAAGCCGAACGATCGGCCGAGCACCAGGAACGAGGAGAAGCAGATCGCCAGGCCGAGGACCTGGAGGGCGAGGCCGGCGTGCAGGCCCCAAGCCGACTGCACTCCCCCCGGCCGGAGGAGGACCGGGATGAACGTCCCGCCGAATGCGAGCAGCCAGTCGCCGCCGCGCCGGGTCACCGCCCGCGCGGGCCGGCGGACGAGATAGGCGAGGACGACCACCATCTGCTCGGCGAAGAAGGCCGCCCCGATCGGCCGGTGGGTCTGCAGATAGGCGTGCAGGCTCACCTCGGCGAAGTACGCCGCACCGGCCGCACCGACGAGGTTGGCCGAGATGCGAACCAGCCGGCCGGTCCCCGACAGCCCCGGGGAGCGAAGCTCGAGGCCGGCGGCGGTGCTCACCTCAGCCCTTGCCGCCCGATCGGCGGAGCGCCCGATCGATCAAGGCGTCGACGCTGAAGCGCCCGCTCCCGAGGAACACCATGACCAGGGCGAGCGCCGCCACGGCGATGTTGACCTGGTAACCCGGACTCGAATTGAGCCCCGTCGCCCAGGTGACGGTGATCATGGCGATCACCATGTCGCCGAAGAGAGCCAGCCCGGCCAGTCTGGTGGCCAGGCCCAGCGCCATGGCGATCCCGCCGCCGAACTCGATGAGGCCCCCGATCACCGCCCACAGCGTCCCGGGATTCAGGCCGGCCGTGTGTGAGAAGTACTGCGCCGTCCCGTGAATCCCGCCTCCGTCGAAGGCGCCGAACAGCTTGCCGGCGCCGTAGTAGATGAAGATCCAGGTCAACGCCGCACGGGC
>WQVT01000345.1 GCA_009785715.1 Acidimicrobiaceae bacterium
CGAAGCCGCAGTCGGTGCCCGCGATCACGTTCTCGCGACCGACGACGGAGCAATATTGCATGTTCCGCTGGGCGACGAGTTGGGGATGCTCGACGAAGTTCGTCGTCGAGTCGATGACGCCGGGAATGAGGATCTTGCCGTCGGGAAGGCGAACGTCGCGCCAAAGGTCCCATTCGTGGGCGTGGCGCGGGTTCGCCGACTCGATCGAGTAGGCCTGCGCCCGGACCTTGAAGACCTGATCGATGATCCGCTCGAGCGGGATGTCGAGCGTGTGCGGGGCCTCGTTATTGCCCCAGCAGATGTGGTAGCGGACGGACTCCTCCGGAATGCCCTCGAGCGCGTCGTTGAGCGCGGCGTTCCGCATCGAGAGCGTCCTCGAGTAGTCGTCGAAACGTTCGGCGTCGAATTGGGCGGTCCACGCCATCGGGGCGTCGGGTGCATCGATCTGCAGGATGAACCCCGCGTCGACGATGGCCCGGTACTCCTCGCTCAGCGCCTCGGCGAGGGCGTCGAGGTAGGCATCCTCGCTGTCGTAGTACGCGTTCGGGATTCGCATCGCGACGATGCCCGGGGAAGGGGATGGAAGAAATGCCTCCGCGACGCCCGCGCTCGTGACGGCGGCGCGCAGGTTCTCGATGTCGCGGTGCAGAGCCTGTTTGTCTTTCCAGGCGATCGGTCCGACACAAAGCGGCCGGCGCGTCCCCGATGGCCCGGGCTGGGCGCCGTAGTAATCCGGGAAATCGAGACGCCGGTTGGGAAAGACCTCGTGCGGGTTCTCTCCTTCGAATCCGCTCAGCCGATCGACGATGAAGTCCGAGAAGTTGGGCTTGGAGAGCTCCCCGTCGCCGACGATGTCGATGCCACACGCCACCTGCCGGTTCACGGCCTCGTCGACGTCGTGACGAAGTTCGTCCGCGAACCTCTGCGCGTCGAGGGGAGCGCCCTGGACCCCGGCGGTGATCATCTCGAGGAGCTCGGGCGGCCGGTACAGGCTGCCGGCGTGCGTGGTGAGGATGTGTTCGCGACTGCGCTGCACAGCGACCCCCCTGTTTGCTTCGTGGTAACGGGCGAGCCTAGACGCCGTGGCCCCCACGATCTCGGCCCACCCGTCCTTCCTATGGCCGGTTCCGGCCACGGACAAATGGCCGCAATGAGCGATGCGACGGTCAGGACGTGCTGATGCACTTGAGAGGACATGTCGTTCACCATCAGCCCAGCGCAATCAGTGAGCCTCGCCCAACCGGCTCTCAGCCATCCACGGCGGTGGCACGCCCTCGGTGCGCTCTGTGTCGGGTTGTTGCTCATTGCGCTTGATACGACGGTGCTGAATGTGGCATTGCCGACCTTGGCGCGTCAGCTGCGCGCCTCAACCGCTGCCCTGCAATGGATCGTTGACGGCTACACCCTGGCGCTGGGGTGTATGCAGCTGCTGGGCGGCGCGATCGCTGACCGTGTCGGGCGACGCCGCACGTTGCTCTTCGGCCTCGCCGCATTCGCGGGCGCTTCGGTCCTCGCCGCCTACGCCCCTTCGGCCAATGTCCTTATCCTGGCCAGAATCCTGACGGGGGTAGGCGGCGCCGTCATCTTTCCCTGCACATTGGCGTCGCTGCTGGCCTTGTTCCCTGAGCCGGGCGAACGATCCAGGGCCCTCGGACTGTGGTCTGCGACGCTCGGCCTGGGTGTGGTGGTCGGTCCGCTCCTCGGCGGGTCTTTGTTAAGCCACTACTGGTTCGGGTCGGTGTTTCTCCTCAATGTGCCCATCGCGGTGGTCGCGTTTGCCGCCGTCATGCTGGTCCTCCCCGAAACTCGAACCGCCAGTGCGCAGAGCCGCCTGGATCTGCTCGGAGCGGTCCTGGCCATCGCCGCGGCTGGCGCCATCCTGTGGGGACTCATCGAAGCGCCCAACGCGGGCTGGCTGTCCACACGCGTCGTGGTGGCTTTGGCCATCGGCATTTCCATAGGTGTGGTCTTCATCTGGTGGGAGCGAGCATGCCAGTTCCCGCTTTTCCCGGTCCGAATCTTCCGGTCCCGGCGATTCCAACTCGGCACGCTCTCCATCACGGTCTTGTTCTTCGGCGTCTACGGATTCCTCTTCGTCCTGACGCAGGACCTCCAGCTCCGGCTCGGATACGGTGCGCTGGCCGCCGGGGTACGCATGCTGCCGGCGGGCGTCCTGCTCATCACCGCGGCGTCGGCGCCGGCCGTCGCCGCTCGCCTCGGACCTCGCGCCGTCCTTGCGCTTGGGCTCGCGTTAGTCGGAGCCGGGCTCGACGTCGTGGCGTTGACCTCGACGGGAACTGGCTATCTGCCGGCCGGCGCCGGACTTGCCCTGGTCGGGCTGGGGATGGGCCTCACCATGCCCACGGCGGAGGGGGTCGTGCTGGCCTCGGTCCATCCCGTCGACGCCGGCGTCGGCGCCGGCGCCAACAGCACCAACCTCCAGCTGGGAGGGTCGCTCGGCGTGGCTCTCATAGGGAGCATCGTGATCACGGCCTACCGGCACCGTCTGGCAGATCTGCACACCATTCCGAGTGTTGCCCTGCAGGCCGCGCGCCCGTCGTTGTACGCCGCAGCGGCGACCACCGCCCACCTGCCCCCGGCCCTGCAGGGTTCCTTCTTCGCGTCTGCCACGGCAGGATTCAGCCGGGGCCTTCACTTGGCACTCCTCGTCGGAGCCATCGTGTGCGCGGAGGGAGCGGCGCTTGTCGCCGGGTTGCCCTTCTACGAACCGAAGCACGTTCGAAGCGCCGTGTCCCGGGTCTCCGGTTCATAGGGTCGTTCCGGCGTACGCATCGGGTCGTCGCTGGCTGCGACAATGAATCCTCAACCGGACCAAACGCTTCGCCGGCCAAGGTCCCAGGGGGACTCGATGAGTGACAGACCCACGAGCGAAGACCTTCCGCCGCCTTCGCCGGAGGTCGACGAGCCGCAAAGTCCCTCCCTCACCTGGAAGACGCTGCTCAGGAGGGCGGTGCCGGTCCTCATCGCCGGCGTGGGTATCTACTTCGTCTTTCCCGCGATCCTCGAGGTCGTGGCGTCTTGGCCGCGCCTGTCCAGCCTGGAGCCCGCCTGGTTCGCACTTGCGGTCGCATTCCAGGTCGCTCATTTCGTCTGCACCTTCGGACTGCAGCGCCTGGCCCTTCGGACCAAAGCCTGGTTCGCCGTGGTCACCTCCCAATTGGCCAGCAACGCCGTCAACCTGATCATCCCCGGCGGGACGCCCCTGAGCGTGGCGGTGCAGGTCCGGATGCTCTCGGTAAGCGGGCTGGCTCCGGGTTCGACGATTGGCGGATTGACGGCGTTCTCGCTCCTCGGGATAGGTGGCCTTCTGGCACTCCCGTTGTTCGCGCTCCCGGTCATCCTGATCGGCATCGAGACCACCAACCGGGGACTGGTCGACGCCGCGATCCTCGGGGCGATCGGCTTCTTCGTCTTCGCAGGATTCAGCGCCGTCGTCCTGGCCGCGGATATGCCACTGCGCTTCACGGCCCGTGCGATCCAGCGAGCCCGGAACTGGGCCCTGCCCAAGCGGGCACCACTCACCGGGCTGGACGGACGACTTCTCGACGAACGGAACCGGGTCCGAGCGAGGCTCGAGCAGCAATGGTGGCAGGCCGTACTCCTCTCAGCCGGGCGTCTGGCGTTCGACTACCTCTGCCTGCTGGCCGCGATCCGGGCCACCGGCAGTCGACCCAATGCCTCGTTGATCCTGGTGGCCTATGCGGTCGCCGGCGTCATCCAGTTGCTCCCGATCACCCCCGGGGGTCTGGGGCTCGTCGAGGCCGGGCTCACCGGCCTGCTGGTGCTGTCGGGCGTGGATTCGAGCGACGCGCTTTTGTCCACGCTCACCTACCGGCTGGCCTCGTATTGGGTACCGCTGGCGGCAGGGCCGGTGGCCTACGCGGTGTTCCAGCTCCGGTACCGAGGGGGACCGCCGACCTCTACCACCCCGCCTCGATCAGGTAGACG
>WQVT01000346.1 GCA_009785715.1 Acidimicrobiaceae bacterium
GCGACAAATCAGTCTCGTTGCTCCCTCGGAGGCCGTCAGCGGCTCTCCTGGCGCGCCAGGTTTTCGTGCCATTGTGCGCTGCCACCAACGGCAAATGTTTGTGCGACAGCCTCGCGACGAAGCGACAGCGACGATGTGCAGGCTCGATACCTATCCTTTTGCTGCTTGCCTTCGCCACCTGGGGATAACAGCCAAACCGTGAGCAGAGGAAGAGAGACCAGATGCCATTGATCGCCGCGAGCTCGCTCCCGACCGGCAACCTCAAAGGTGCGGACCACGGGGCGACGACCTCGCTGATCCTCGACCGCAGCGAGCCAGGTCACGGGCCGCGGCTGCACGAGCACCCCTACGACGAGACCTGGGTCGTCATCGAAGGACACCTGACCTTCGAAGCCGGCGAGGAACGGCTTGAGGCCGGGCCGGGCGACATCGTGATCGTGCCGCCGAAGGTGCCGCACAAGTTCACCAACAATGGCCCCGGACCCGTCAACCTCGTATGCATCCACGCCAGCCCCACCTTCATCACCGAGTGGCTGCAATGAGTGACCGGCCGGCCCGTTCCTCAGACTTCTCCTCTTAGCTTCGCCGTGACCGAGAACGGCAGTCCTGCCGCGGCTGCCCCTGCGGCGACAAACCAGGAGGCTGCCGCTCCGGTCCGCGAACTTCCGGAGCGGCAGTCAAGCCGACACGCCTCCTGCGGAGACAACGCGGCGCTGACCCTGTCCTCGATCAACGAGGTGCGGCGGCTGGCTGAGCAGTGGTTTGGTTGCTCGTCAGTTGGCCGCGGGTAGGATCTCGACTAGTCCGGGGCTGCCGGACGTGCCGGGTGCGCTTCCAACGCCGATCGAGCAGCTGCCGCTCGCTCCTGCCCCGCCGGATCCGGCGACGCCTGCGCTGCCGCCGCCTGCGCCCCCGATGCCATTTTCACCGACGACGCAGTTGGGAACACTGGAGTTTTGGCCCGAGAATGTGGCGTTGTCAAGCCGGGTTCCGTTCGTGCTGAATGCTCCGGCGGCTCCGCCAGTCGACGTGTCCGCGGGAGCACTGCCAGCGGCGCCACCAGTGCCTTGCACGAGCGTGGCCAGGGATGTGCCAACCGTGGCGACCGAGCTGGCGCTGCCTGCCGTGCCGCCTCCTTCGGAGCTGCCGGCTGACCCTCCGCCGCCGACGGTGACCTGCAATTGCTCCCCAGCGGTGACGCTCACAAGCGCGCGCCCATTACCACCGGCGCCGCCACCACCGCCCGCGAGTCCGCCGTTGGACGAGCCGCCACCGCCACCACCACCGCGAACCGAGACGATCAGGTGGGTCACGCCGACGGGCACTGTGTACGCGTCAGTGCCAGCCGAAGCAAAGATGCTCTCGCCCGGGCCGACCGCGCCCTGCGGCCCGCTTAGACCCTGCGGCCCAGGGGCACCCGCGGGTCCCTGCGGGCCGGTATCGCCCTTCGCGCCGGCCGGTCCTGCGAGCCCGACGGGTCCCCGTCGGCCAGTTTGGTTCCAAGTGATCGCGGTCTCCGCGTGGTGCTGAGTGATGCATCGACCAGCCGCTCCTGTCTTCGACCGGTCGATGACGCGCAGCACCCCGGTGCGGTTGTTGACGCAACCGTGGAACTCCGCGGAGGAGCCCGGAATGCGGGCCCAGGCCACGCCTGCCAGAGCGATGACAAGTGCGGCGGCCGCAACGACAATTGCCGGCGATCCAAGACGAAACTTCATGTTCGAGACCCCCTTCAAGACTGGATGAAAGTGATTGCCTCCGCTCTCGCGAGCATCTAACAACACCCAAAGACGTAACGGATGTGCCTCGTCTTCCATCCCACTCTGAAACAGACACCGCTAAAAACGGACACCACGCAGCCGCCGACGGTCTCTGTTGGGACCAATCTGAGGAGTGGTCGGCGCACCGGCCGTGCCCAACCTCTGCCCGTGCAGATGTGGCGTCCTCCGCATCCCGATCGATCACCACTGCCCCAATCACGAAAACACAGCAGTGTCGCCCTCCGATTCTCAGGCGAGGCAGACTGCTGCTCCCGGCCAGATCCAGCATGGCACGTCCGGTCGTCGGGACGACTTTTCCTGTACGTACTCACTCAGGCGGCTTGCTTCGCTCGCCGCGGGGCGAAGCTGCGTACGTTCGCTACGCTCGCGTCCTCGCCCCGGCCTCCGGCCAGCAGCACGACGACCAGGGGCGGCGGAACGTTTGCCGGCAAGGATCTCTCCGACCGAAGCGGCCTTCGGTCCTCTCTCAGCACCAGCTGGGGAAGGAGCGCCCGCCCGGCTCTGGTCGATGCGACCAATCTGCGACCACAACGGCCGCGAAACCTCGCCCGGACGGCGCATAACCTCGCCGCGAGTCTCCACCTCGCTGTGACGCGCCGCGCGAGACGTTTCCTGCAATTCGCCGGTTTTTGCCGCCTGGCGCAGCCTCTCGCGTAGCGCGCCCGAAGGTGTCTGGGTTCACGACATATGGCAGGGGTGATCTGTCGCTGATGAGTCGCGACATGGGTCACATGTGGTCAGGGGCCTTGGGGGTTGCGGCGGTCGGCGTGGAGGCGAGGCCCGGAGGGCCGAGCCGGAGCGGCGATCGCCGGCGCGGGTGCCGCCGGGGGGCCGGGCAGGTTGCCGGGGCATGTCCCGAGCCCGTGTTGCTGTTCTCAGAGTCGTTTCGAAGGAGCTGTCTGTTGTTGAGTCGGCGGCTGCGCATGGGTTCTCCCAGCGGCAGCTGTTCCGCCTGCTGGCCCGCTACCGGACTGGTGGCCTGGAGGCGCTCGAGTCGCGCTCACGAGCGCCGAAAACCAACCCGGGGCAGACCCCGGCTGCGGTCCGGGACCGGGTTATCGAGCTGCGGATGCGGCTCACCGCTGATGGTCTGGATGCCGGCCCTGAGACGATCCGCTGGCACCTGGAACAGGAGGGGCTGCGGGTGCTATCGACTTCGACGATCCGCCGGATCCTGCACCAAGCCAGCCTCGTCACGCCCGCTCCGAAGAAGCGGCCACGCTCCTCCTACATCCGCTTCCAAGCGGCGCAGCCGAACGAGATGTGGCAGTCGGACTTCATCCATTGGCGGCTTGTCGACGGGACTGAGGTCGAGGTCCTCAACTGGTTTGACGACCACTCCCGCTACCTGCTGTCCTGCACCGTCCACCGGCCCGTCACCGGCGATGACGTGGTCCGCGTATTCCTAGACACCGTCGGCAAATACGGCCCGCCAGCGTCGACGCTCACGGACAACGGGAGCGTCTACACCTCCCGGTTCACCGGCGGGCGCAACGCCTTCGAATACGTCCTCCCTGTGCTCGGGGTCCCGCAGAAGAACGGATCCCCCGGCCACCCCCAAACCCAAGGCAAGACCGAGCGCTTCCACCAGACCCAGCAGCGCTGGCTACGCGCCCGGCCAGCCGCGGCAACGATCGCCGAGCTCCAAGCACAGCTCGACAACTTCTCAGAGCACTACAACGAACACCGCCCCCACCGCGCCCTGGACCGAAGCACCCCGGGCGAGACCTACCGCGCCACCCCCAAAGCCATGCCCGCCAGCAATGGACACCCCCGGCCACTACCGACTGCGCTACGACCGACTCGACACCCACGGCAAGATGAGCCTCCGCCGCGCCGGCCGCATGCACCACCTCGGGATCGGCACCGCCCACGCACGCAAACCAGTGCTCGCGCTCGCCGACGACCACCAGATCACCGTCACCGACCTCGCCACCGGCGAAGTCCTCTCAACCCACCTCATCCAGCCCGACAAGATCCTACTGGCGCAACCAACAACGAGAGCCAGGCCGCTGGCCTGGCTCCCCGAAGTGAGACACATGTCGCGACTCATCCCTGACACATGTCCCGACTCATCACATAGCGCGCCCGAAGGGATTCGAACCCCTGACCTTCGGTTCCGTAGCCTCTCGGTGATTCCAGACACGGCGGGCGATTGCCGCATGTCTGCGACCACGATGCGACC
>WQVT01000347.1 GCA_009785715.1 Acidimicrobiaceae bacterium
ATGGACACCTTCGTCGACTCCTCGTGGTACTTCGAGCGCTTCGCCGACCCCTGGGAGACCGACTCCCCGATCGACCTCGATGCCGCCCGCCACTGGATGGCCGTCGACCAGTACATCGGCGGCATCGAGCACGCCATCCTGCACCTGCTCTACGCACGCTTCTACACGCGGGCCCTCGGGGACCTGGGGCTGGCGCCGAACGAGATCCGTGAGCCGTTCGCGCGCCTGTTCACGCAGGGCATGATCACGATGGACGGCACGAAGATGTCCAAGTCGAAGGGCAACCTGGTCTCCCCCCAGGACTACTTCGACTCGGTGGGGGCGGACGCCCTGCGCCTGTTCCACCTCTTCGTCGGCCTGCCGGCGGACGACTTCGAGTGGAGCGCCCAGACCGAGCAGATCATCGAAGGCCAGCGGCGCTTCCTCGGCCGGGTGTGGCGGCTCGCGACCGAGACGATGGAGCAGGGGAGCGTCGCCGAGCGTGACGCTTCCGCGGTGGACGGAGAAGTGGTCAAAGCGGCGCACCGCGCCATCGACCGGGTGACGGCCGACTTCGAACGCTGGTCGTACAACACGGCGGTCGCCACGTTGATGGAGCTGGTCAACGCCCTGTACCGCTACGTGCAGGATCCCGCCGGCGCCCGGCGCGAGACGTTCGATCTCGCGGTCGACACCCTGCTGAAGCTCCTCGCGCCCATGACGCCCCACATCGCCGCCGAGCTGTGGGATCTGCGCCACGGCGACGCCACCTTCGTCCATACGGAGCCCTGGCCGATCGCCGACCCGGCCATGCTGGCCGTCGAGACGACCACGATGGTCGTGCAGGTCAACGGCAAGGTGAGGGACCGTCTCGAGGTGCCCGTCGGGATCTCCGACGAGGAGGCAACCGCCGCAGCTCTCGCCTCCCCCAAGGTTGTCGAGCAGCTCGCCGGCCGCAGCCACCGCAACGTGATCGCCCGCCCGCCACGGCTGGTCAACATCGTCGTATAGGGCAGCGCGTCTCTAGCTCTGGCCCTTCAAGAATCGTTCGAGCTCGGCGGCGATCTCGTCGCCGGTCGGCAGCTCCTGGAGGGTCACCGTCTCCTCGTTGTCGTGCTGCGCCTCGAGTTGGTGGACCATCGCCTGGTGCTCGTCGCTGGCGGAGATCAACTCGTCGATCTGGGCGCCGGTGGAGGCTGCGGCCTCCTGCAGGGCACCGGTGTCCACGGTCAGCCCGATCAGGTTCCCGAGGTCGCGCAACAGGGCGGCCGACGCGGCCGGGTACGGCATGCCCGCCACGTAGTGCGGAACCCGGGCCCACAACCCGATCGTCGGAATACCCGCCTGGCCGAAGCCGAACTCCAACACGCCCTGCGCCCCGGTGGGGACGTCGAGGGTGACCGGGAGGAAGCCGATCCGGCCGGCGTTCTCGGGGTTGTTGCCCGTGGAGACCAGGCGCACGGGCCGGGTGTGCGGAACAGGCGCGGGGAACGCGCCCAGGCCGACCACCAGCTCGACCCCGAGCCGGGAGACCAGCTGGACCACCTCGTGGCTCCACTCGTGCCAGCGCATGTCGGGTTCGGGGCCGGTGAGCATCAGGATCGATCGCCCGGCGGGGCTGACGACGGCCACGTCGAGGCGGATCTCGGGCCACCGGAGCTCGGTCGGGACCCCGTTTTTTATCCGCAGCGTGGGCCGGCGCGCCCGATGGTCGATGAGCCGGTCGGAGTCGAAGGTGGCGAGCAGATGATGGGGGAGGGAGGTGCGCAACGTGGCGGCAGCCGAGCCTGCCGCGAGGCCGGCGTCCACCCAACCATCGAGTGCCATGACCAGTACCGGGCGGTCCAACGTCGGCCACCGGTGGATCTTGACCAGATCGCTCATCCGGCCCAGTGTCCCATCTCCGACGGGCTTCCGGCGAAAGGCTCACGCCCCGCGCGTAGCGGGGCGCGGGAATGTTGGCCGCACTCCTTATGCTGAAGTGGTTGTCACCTGCGTTGTGAGAGGAAGTTGATTCAGATGGATGTCACCGACGCCACGTTCGAGGCCGACGTGCTCGAGCGGTCTGCCGAGGTCCCCGTGGTGATCGATCTTTGGGCGTCTTGGTGCGGACCTTGCCGCACCCTCGGCCCGATCCTGGAGAAGGCGGTCGAGGAGACCGACGGCGCGGTCGAGCTGGTCAAAGTCGACGTCGACGCCAACCCGCGGATCGCCGCCACCTTCCAGGTCCAGTCGATCCCGGCGGTGTACGCGATCTCCGACCGGAAGGTGGTCGACAGTTTTGTCGGGGCCATCCCGGAGCCGATGGTGAAGAACTGGCTGGCAGGGATCGTCCCCACGGTGACCGAGGTCGACACCCTTATCGCCGCGGGCGACGAGGAGTCGCTCCGCCGGGCGGTCGAGCTGGAGCCCGGCAACGAGAAGGCCATCCTCGCCCTCGCCCGCTTCCTGGTCGGCCAGCCGAGCGCCCCGTCGAAGGCCGAAGCGTTGACCCTGCTTGGACGCCTGCCGGAGACGGCGGAGACCCGTCACCTGGCCGCGGAGGCACGGGTCGGCGAGGAGGCCGAGGCGGGCGACGCCTCCATCGAGGCCAAGCTCGATGGTCTTCTCGACCACGTCAAGGACGATCCGGCCGCACGGCAGGAGTACCTGGACCTGCTCGAGGTCCTCGGTCCCGACGATTCCCGGACCGCGGAGTACCGCAAGGCGCTGACGGCCCGCCTCTTCTGATCCCCGACCGGCGAGGACCCTGGGCCTGTCACACCCCCCAGATAGCCTCAGAGCCGTGCAGTTCGACCTGGGATCCCGCAGCTACGACCTGAGCACCAGGCCGCTCGTGATGGGGATCCTGAACCGCACGCCCGATTCCTTCTACGACCGCGGCGCGTACTGGGACGGGGACGCGTTCTTTGCCCGGGCGGAGAAGCTCGTCGCCGACGGCGCCGACCTGCTCGACGTCGGCGGCGTGAAGGCGGGCCCGGGGAAAGAGGTCACCGAGGGAGAGGAGCTGGACCGGGTGGTGCCGGTCGTGGCGGAGCTTGGCCGGCGCACCGGCGTGCCGGTCTCGGTCGACACGTGGCGCGCTGCGGTGGCGGCCGAATGCTTCCGTGCTGGCGCCACCATGGGGAACGACATCAGCGGTTTCGCGGACCCCGGCTACCTGCCGGCAGCGGCGGCCGCCGGCGCCACCGTCGTGGCCACCCACATCCGGCTCGGGCCACGCATCCCCGACCCCGAGCCCCGCTATGCGGACGTGGTGGAAGAGGTTGCCCGCTACCTGCAGGAGCGGGTGCTCCGGGCGCGCCAGGCCGGCATTCGGGACTCGCGGATCGTGATCGACGCCGGACTGGACCTCGGCAAGACGCCCGAGCACTCGGCGAGGTTGCTGGCGGCATCCGACCGACTGGCCGCCCTGGGATACCCGCTCCTCCTGTCGGCCTCGAACAAGAACTTCCTCGGCCGCCTGTTCGACCTCGACGTGGGGTCCCGGGGGATCGCTTCGATCGCCGCCCACGCCGTTGGCGTGTCCCTCGGCTGCCGGATCCTGCGTGTCCACGACGTGGCTGCAACCCGCCGTGTGGTCGACACCCTCGCGGCGGTGCTGCAGTCCACCGGTCCCGTGTCCGCCCCGGCTGCGCCGGCCCGGGGCGGGTCCTGATGGCCAGTCGTGAGCGCCCTGCCGCCCCAGCCGCCTGGCTGGTCGAGGGCGACGACCCGACCCTGGTCTCCGAGGCCGTCAGGGGCCTGGTGGACGAACAGCTCAACGGCGAGGACCGCAGCCTGGCGGTCGAGGACTACGGCGGCGAGGAGGTCGACCTTGCGGCAGTCGCCGACGCGTGCCGGACGCCGCCGTTCCTGGTCGGCCGCCGGATCGTCGTCGTGCGTGACGTCGGCCAGTGGGGGAACGAGGCGGTGACGCCGCTGCTCGACTACCTCGAGGACCCGCTTCCCACGACCGCCCTGGTGCTGGCGGCGGGTGGCGGTCGG
>WQVT01000348.1 GCA_009785715.1 Acidimicrobiaceae bacterium
CGCCGGCGTTGCGCCCCGCCGACCAGGGGGCGTCTTCGACGGCGTCGCGCCCGTTGACCGTCGTCCAGATGTTCGCGGCGGGCAGGCCGTCGGCGGGATCGACGTCGTAGGGAAGCGTGGAGGCGGCGCCACCACCGCCGAGCACCAGGTACACCGTGCCCTGCTTGGTGTTCCACGCGGGCACCCCATTCACCGTCGCCGGCTCGGTCGCCGCAACCCGGGGCCGGCGGGTGTCGATCCGGTCGCCGGCGGCGAACGAGCCGAAGGCCGTGGTGACCGTCCCGAACGCGCCCACGTCGTAGCCGCGGACCGGATAGGTGCGCTCGTAGTCGTGCTCGTGGCCCATGAGGACGAGGTCGACCTCGAACTCGTCGAAGATCGGGCCCCACGCCTGGCGGATCCCCATGTCTGCGCCGTTCCCGTTCAGTGCGGTGGAGACGGCACATTGATGCATATAGACGACGGTCATCTCGATCGAGGGGTTCTCGCGCGCTGCGGCGAGGGTCCGCTCGAGCCACCGGGTCTGAGCATTGGGATGCGGGCCGGCGGGGACAAGGGAGTTGTTCGAGGACCGGAGGGCCAGGGCCCCCGTGTACTCACGGTTGTCGCCGAGGGTGCCGGCCGGAATGGCAGCCCCCGAGGCGAACGTGACGCCGGCGCCCGCCTTGGCGTTGTTGTTCTGCTGGTAGATGACGTCGTCGGCGTCGAGCGAGACGAAGAGGACCGTGCCGACCTGGAAGCTGTAGAAGTTGCCCTGCAGGCGGTTGCCGTCGGCGTTGACGACCCCGTTGTCGGGAAGCAGGAAGCGGCTCAGGTAGTGGCCGTTGCCGTAGGGGCCGTTGTAGAAGAAGCCGCTGGCACCGGCCTCGCCGATCGCACCCGGGAAGGCCGCCCCGGCGGCGTTGGTGACGCCGAACTCGTTCTCGTGGTTGCCGAGCGCCGGCATCCACGGACGGTTGGCGGCCGAGCGGGCGATGTTCACGCCGAAGTCCCGCCACACGCTCGGGGTGTTGGCCGGGTCGAGGTTGGCGTAGCAGAGATCCCCGTTCAGGAGGTGGAACAGCGGGGCACCCTTGCCGTCCCCGGGGTTCTCGATCGCGTCGACGGTGAAGACGCACCGGTCGTTCGACTCGACCCAGGTCCAGCCGGTCGCGTTGACGCTCGACGAGGAGGTCGGCGTTCCGACGTCGCCGAAGCTCGAGAAGCGGAACTTCGCGCGCCCTGCGGGGGCGGTCGTGAAGGACGCGCCGACCGTGGAGGGCATGGCAGCACCGTCACTCACCTCGTAGAAGTAGGTGGTATCGGGGTCGAGACCGCCGAGCTGTGCGTGGTAGTGGAACGTGGTGAAGCCGGACAGGCCATCGGCGAAGCTCGTCGCCACGGCCCCGGATCGCACCCTGGTCTGGTCGAGCGGGGTGGGCGCCGGCAGCTCGATCAGCGTGCCCGGATTGGTGGCGCTGATCGGGGACCTCGAGTACCGCAGCGTCGGCGCAGGCTGGGCGACGGTCCCCGGCGCAAGCCAGGAAACGGTCACCTGACGGGTCGGGTCCGCTCCCCAGGTGAGGTGCAGCTGCTCCGGCGCGGTGGTCGCCGGCAGACCGACGGTGGTGTTGCCGGGGTCGGGGGCAGCGGAGGCGTCCTCATAGAAAAAAGCCCCCTCGCCCAATCCCGAGAGGGCGAGCGCGGTACCGAAGCCGAGCACTCCCTTCAGGAACCCACGGCGTGAAAGGCCCGTGTTGTCGCCGACCACGGATTCGGAGTGGCTGTCCATGTGGCTCAGGCATAGCCAGGCCGCCTAAACACCGGGTGACCCGGCGGCGACCAGCGGGCATGGACGAGGCGAACACCCTCCGCCTCGCCTCCGACTCGCCTCCGCCTCCCTCAGCCCACCTCGGTGCTTTCCCCAACTTCAGTGCCTTCCCCAAATTCAGTGCGCAGCAGGCGCGCTGCGTCGACCATGGCCCGCATCTTCTGCTCGGCCGATGCCCGCGGCAGGTACTTCATCCCGCAATCCGGCGCGACGACGAGTTGCTTCGCCGGCAACCGCTCGAAGGCCCTCCGCACCCGTCCGGCCACGGTTTCGACCGTCTCCACGTCGGCATCGGCGAGATCGATGACCCCGAGGATGATCGTCTTGTCGCTCAGATCCGAGAGGACCCCGAGATCGAGGCCGGACTGCGCCGTCTCGATCGAGATCTGGTCCGCCGCCGATCCGCCGAGCTCGGGGAGGAAGGAGTACCCCTCGGGACGCTCGTGGATGATCGCGGCATACCCGAAGCAGAGGTGCACGGCCGTGGTCCCCCCGACGCCGTCGAGGGCGGCGTTCAGGGCCGCCAGCCCGTAGGCACGGGCGGCGTCGGGGCGCGCCTGGAGGTACGGCTCGTCGATCTGCACGATGTCGGCCCCGGCCGCAAAGAGGTCGCGGACCTCGGCGTTGACCGCGGCCGCGTACGCCATGGCCGCCGCCTCGAGATCCGGGTAGAAGTCGTTCTGGGCCTGCTGCGCCATGGTGAACGGTCCGGGCACGGTGATCTTCACCGTTCGGTCGGTGTGCCGCCGGAGGAATCGGAGGTCGTCGACCTCGACGGGCCGCCGGCGCTCGATCGGGCCGACGATGCGGGGCACCGGGTTGGGGTGGCCGCTTCGGTCGAGCGCCGTCCCGGGATGCTCGGTGTCCACCCCTGCCAGTGCGGTGGCGAAGTGGTTCGAATAGCTCTCGCGGCGGATCTCGCCGTCGGTGACGATGTCGAGGCCGGCCGCCTCCTGGGCGCCGATGGCGAGCCTGGTGGCGTCATCCTGAGCCTCGCCGAGGAACTCCGGCTCGACGCGCCAGAGCTCCTTCGCCCGGACCCGCGGCGGGAACCGACCGGCGAGATTGGCCCGATCCACCAGCCAGTCGGGCTGCGGGTAGCTCCCCACGAGCGAGGTTGGCAGCAGAGGCAGCGAGGACACGTGGACACCTCCGTCGTTGGCGCCCCCGAGGCGCTCCGTTTCCGAAAGGTAGCTGTCGCTGGAGGGTAGCCGGTCCCTAGGCGGGAGCCCCGGGGTCCGTCCGGCGCCCGTCGACCAGGACCGCCACCTGATCGAAGGCACCGAGGCCGGAGTGGCGGTGGGTGATCCAGATCACGGTCCGGCCTTGCGCAGCGCCGAGCACCGCTCCCTCGAGGTCGGCGGCGAGGCCCTCGTCGAGATGGGCCGTCGGCTCGTCGAGCAGGAGCACCGGGCGGTCGGCGAGCAGCGCGCGGGCGACGCCGATCCGCTGCGCCTCGCCCCCCGACACCGTCGCCCCGCGCTCGCCGAGGATCGTGTCGAGCCCGTCCGGCAGGCCGGAGGCCCAACCGCGGAGCCCGACGCGGTCCAGTTCCACCCACAGCGCCTCGTCGGGCGCGTCGGGGCGGGCGAGGCGGAGGTTGGCGGCGAGGCTCGTGCCGAAGATGTGGGGATCCTGCGGGGCCCAGCCGACGAGCGCCCGGACCGACTCGGGGTCGAAACGTGCGAGGTCGACGCCGTCGAGGGTGACGCTGCCGGCGTCGGGGACGGCGAAGCGGAGCAACACCTGCCCGAGCGTGCTCTTCCCCGCCCCGCTCGGCCCGGTCACCGCGAGGTGGGCCCCCGCAGGGATCAGGAGGTCGAGACCGTCGAGCGCCGGGCGGGTGCTTCCCGGCCAGCGCAGCGTGACCGCCTCCAGCCGCACCGCCGGCGGGCCTGAGGGGCGACCGACCGAACCCAGGATCGACTCCGCAGGAGCCAGGACGGCGGGTGCCGTGCCAGCCAGCGCCACCACCCGCCGGGCCCCCGCCAGCGACTCGGCGAGGTGGGCGGCGGCCTCCGGCAACCCGGCGATCGTTTCCCCAACTCCGAGTCCGAGGAAGGCGAGGACGGCGACCGTGGCTCCGCCGATCGCGCCGTGGTTGAGCGCGGGCACGGCCGCAGCGGTCGTACCCGCCGCCAGCAGGCCGCCGAG
>WQVT01000349.1 GCA_009785715.1 Acidimicrobiaceae bacterium
AGAAGCGGATCCATCGCACGGAGTCGGACCCCCGTAGCGGTTTGTGAGATTGCAGAGTTCGGTCGGGGGCATCGAGCAGGCTCTCTATCCGTGTCGGGAGGTCCCAGGGGCGGGAAAGCAGCCGTCCGCAAGCGGTCTTCTTCGCCCGAATCCGAGCTCTGCTTTCCCCGTGCTTCGGGCAAACGTGGCGGCGGCGTGGCCTGCCCACTGTGCGCGCCCGGGTGTGGGTCGACGCACCCCGGATCGCACGCGTCGGAGAGGCGCGCACCGTTCGGAGGCGCCCGACGGCCACCGGAGGTGAGGGAAACGCAAACGGCCATGGCAAAGTTTCGCCGTGAGTTCACCTTGAGTTCACCGAGAGTGACTCCTCGGGCGGCTCCGGCCGCGGCTTCGGCGAGGGTGGGGCCGGGTGGGGTTCCTGTGGCTCGTGGGGCTTGTCGGGCTTGTGGGGCTCGTGGGCTCGTGGGGCTCGTGGGCTCGGGGGTGGGGATCAGGGGTGGCCGGCGCTCGAGCCGAGATGGCTGCCCGCACAGAATCCCTGCAACAGGCTCCGGGCGTTGGCGTTGCCAGGCGTGTAGTTCAGCCCGAACTCGAGAAAGGCGACCGACCCGCCCGCCGCGTACAGCCCCTCGATCGGCACATCATCCCAATCGAGGACCCGGCCGAAGCCATCGGTGACGAGCCCGGCGTGCGGGAGACCCATCGTCGTCTGGACCAGCCGCACCGCATGGAAGGGCGGCTGTTCGATCGTCCCGAGGGTCGACTCCTCTGCCCCGGACCGATCTCCCCCATGTATATGGCCGGCATTAGGGGAACCCCTGCCGAAGTCCGGGTCGGTCCCGAGCGCGACGTTGGCATTGAAGCGGGCTATCTCCTCCTCGAGGCCGTCGGGGTCGATGCCGGCTGCCACCGCCAACTCTTTGAGCGACTGCGCCGACACGATGCCGGGCGTCTGCATCGCCTCGGGGTCAAGATAGCGGGCGACGTGTTGCGCGTCCCATACCGCCCAGCACGGGTTGTTGGCGAACTTCCACGGCTCATGGACGTCGACCGCGAACAGCCCCGCGTCGCGGGACGCCGACGTCGTCTCGTCAGCGAAGCGGCGACCGCGTCGATTGACGACCACCGCGTGCATCGCGGCCGAGCGCACGATCGAAGCGTCGCGCTGGACGACGCCGTCGGCGTCGCGGATCACCGGCACTCCGGGCAGATGAAAATTGTGCGGGAGGCGGAAAGGCGCGGCGACACGCGCCCCGAGACGGCCGGCCAACCGGAAGTGGTCTCCCGTCACCGACGGCAGGGAGCTTGTCGAGACCGCATGGTCGGCGTCGAAGCTGGCCCGGTCGGCCGCGCTCGAGTCGTACCCGCCGGTCGCGACCACCACGCCGCGCCGCGCCGCGACCTCGACCACCGACCCTTCGTGCGTGGCCCGAACGCCGCTCACCCGCCCGTCCGCGACCAGGAGCTCCGTCGCGGGGGCGTCGCGCCAGACGTCGATCCCGCGCTCGAGCACGTTCTTCACAAGCGACCCCAGGAGCGATCCGCCGTGGCCGCGTTCGTCCCGTTCCCGGCGGGCCTCGATCTCGGCCTCGGGTGGCGCGACCGTGTACACCTCGGACGCCGTGATGCGCTCGGGCCCGTGGCGGGTGAATGACTGGGCGGCACCGAGCGAGGAGCCGGGGAAGAGCTCCACCTCGAGCAGGCGCCCGGGGCCGAGGGAATGCCGGGCCTCTGGATGTCCGTGGTAGTCGTCGGCGACCGGCACGATCTGCCACGCCAGGCCGGCGTGGTCGGCGAGGAACCGGACGGCCTGTCGGGCGTACGTGCAGTAATGCCGGGCCCGTGCCTCGTCGCCCAGGCCCCCACCGATCCACATCAGGTACGCCACAGCATTCTCGACCGAATCCTCGATCCCAGCCTCTTCGGCGAGGTGGTTCGCGGGTATCCACGCCTGGCCACCGGAGATGGCGGCGACACCTCCGATCTTCGAGCTCTTCTCGACCACGAGCACCGACAGCCCGAGCTCGTGTGCAGCGATCGCTGCGGTCAGTCCCGCTGCCCCTGAACCGAGGCAGACAACGTCGTACTCGGCATGTGCCTGTGGAGCCATCGGTCACCCCCCGGAGGTGTTCTAGCCGATTGAACAGCGATCACGATTCGAACGATTTTGTTCGTCTGGAGTCGTCGGTCTTGATCTTCGGCTGAATCACCACCTTCAGGGTTGCTCTGTCGAGGAGTTTGGAGACGATGACGAGACGTTCGTCCCCGTGGCATCGGCCGGTGTGGCCAGAACCTGAACGACCAGTAACAACAGGAGAGTGATCGCGAGGATGACGATCAGGGAGGCGAGTGAGGGACGATTTAGGAGGAGGAGGGTGGTCCCGGCCAGGGCGAGGATGGCGACGCGGAGTGGGTTGAGGACCCGGCGCACGATCGGGTTGACGTTGGTGGCTCGTCCGAAGCTCGTCGCACCGCCTGCGAGCGTGTGGGCTACGCCGCGCCGCGCAGAGAGAAGCGCGCCGGTGCCGGCGAGCCACAGGACGAGGGGAGCGAGGATCCATAGGAGGAACAGCGATCGAAGCCCCCAGCGCAGGTAGTCGACGATCGCGTCGAAAGCGGGGAGAGCTGCGGCTTGCGAGGTCGGCATCGCGGTGAAGCTGATGACGGCAAGGAGGAGGAAGACGCCACTCAGATACGGGCGGGACGTTAGGGCTGCCTGGCGAAGCGGACGGGTTACCGTGCCCACGTTGTATGAGAATAGCCTGCTAGTCGTGGGCAACAGAAGTCCCTTTCTCGTTGACGGGCAGCGGCGATTGCTGAACAATGTGCAGTGAGCACCGCGATTGGGTCTGACGGATTAGGTCTCTATGACTTCGGCAAATCTCCCCCCACCGGTTCCACCAGATGGGCCACCATCGATACACGGGTCGCGGTTCGCCCGGACAGGCCTCGTCGACGACCTTCGCGCCATGATCGAGGCGATCGCGCACCAAGACGACCTGTGGGTAGAGGAGGCGGTGAGCGCACTGGGCCGCCGGCGCAAGGTCTTGGCACCGCTGGGGATGTTGGTAGGCGCGTTTGTGATGATCTTCCAAGGTCTGAAACTTCTTGTGTCGGAGTGGCGCTTGGCGCTGGTACAGATTGTGCCTGCGCTTTGGATTTGGGCTGCGGTAGCGGACCTTAAGTTCCATACTCTGGGTGGGGCACGCTTCCGGCTCTGGCATGGGATCCTCCCGGTGCTATTCGTCCTCTGCGTGGTGGTCTTGAGCGTGGCGGCCTTATATCTGAATGTCGTGTTCGCCTTTGCCATTGCCCGTCCGGGAAGGCCTGAGCTCCACCCCGCTTTCCGGGAGGCCCGACGGCTATTCCGACCGATCTTGCTCACGGGGATCGTCGTGGGCGGAGGACTGGGAGTCGCTGCGTTCATTGTGCCGGACTGGGGTATCGGATGGTTCGGCCTGGCGCTGAGCGTCATGGTGGGCGTGATGATGGTGGCGTATGTGGCGGTCCCCTCACGTCTGGTCGGACTAAGGGCCACGGCGTCACGGCGCGACCGTTGGGCCACGACGGTCCTGGCCAGCGTGCTCGCCGCTGCGGTGTCCGCCCCCGCATATGTGCTCGACCGGATCGGCATCCTACTGATCGGCACGCCACTCTTGATCCTGGGAGCCTTCTTCTTGCTCGGAGGGGCGCTGCTCCAAGTGGGTCTCACCGGCGCGGCGAGGGCGATCAAATTGAGCGCCAGATTGGTCGGGCGCACCGAAGGCCGTCCCCCTCCGTGACCTCGGCACAGAGCAGGCCCAGTCGATCAGTTCGCGGTGTACAGGGCTGGGACGGGCTGAACTTGGTCATTGCGTATCCCTCTCCGGCGGGAAGGACAATGGGCGGACGGCGAGTCGTATGCCGTCATCGTCGAAGCGCACCTTGATCTGTTCGAGCAGGTTGCTGCT
>WQVT01000350.1 GCA_009785715.1 Acidimicrobiaceae bacterium
ATGTTCACGAGCCCGAAGCTCAGGTACCCCGACCACATCGCGCGTGCCATTCCTAAAAAGTACCCTGCAACCTGGACGTTTACCCCCTCAAAACGCTGAGCCCACTTAAAACCACACAGCGGCGTCGAGCCCGTCGCTGAAGCGTTCCGGGGGGTCGGGGAGGCATTGTGCGCGACCGGTCGCCACCCGGTGGGCGGTCCAGGCCACAGCAGCGGCGTCGAGCACGTCGTCGATCCCCACCCGCCCCACCTCCCCCAGGTCATCGGGGAGCTCGATACCGGCCTCCGCCAGCAGCCGGCGCCGCAGCGTCATGCCGCCCCAGGCCCGCTTGTTGAGGGTCAGGGGACGGCCACGGAGCGTGGCGAACGCCACCTCCGGGTGCACCTCGACCACCCGGGGGCCGGGGCGCGAGCGCACCCAGCTGTCCACCTCGAGCAACTTCACCCGGAGGCCGTACGCCTGCAGGGACAATCCCGCGCCCGTGAGCCTCCGGTGCAGGACCGAGGCCTCGGCGAAACCCGGAGCCTCGACGGCGGCGCGCACGGGAAGGAGGAACACCGACGACGCCAGCCGGCCGACCCTTGCCCGGGCCAGACGGTCGGCCTGGCGGATGCCGGCGTCGGCCAGCCCGACGGCCATGTCGATCCCGATCACCCCTCGCGCTCCGCCCGTGGACGCTTCCTCGGCGAGCGCCCGGATGGTCGGGGCGAAGAACGCCCGGTCGAAATGGCCGGCGCGGAGGGCCACACCCACCCAGCCACCTTTGCACGCGTCCACCCCGAGCACCCGGGGCTCATCGTCGGCTCGCACGCCGGCAGCTTGCCCGGTCACACCCCGCCTCTACCATCCTTGTCATGGCCCCTCACCGCGCCCCCTACGGGTCCTGGCGATCCCCGATCACGGCAGAGATGCTCGTCCATCAGGCCGTCGGGGTCGGACAGGTCGAGTTGGACGGCGACACCGTGCACTGGATGGAATCGCGCCCGAGCGAGGGCGGCCGGCAGGTGGTCGTGCGCGCCGAGGCCGACGGGACGACGACGGAGTTGGTCCCTACGGGCTTCTCCGCACGGACCCAGGTGCACGAGTACGGGGGGCGTTGCTACACCGTCGTCGGCGGCGTGCTCGTGGCCTCGAGCTGGGAGGACCAGCGCCTGTGGCGTTTCGAGGAGGGCAGGCCGCCCGTGGCCCTCACCCCCGAGCCGGCGAGCCCCCGGGGGGCGCGCTTCGCCGATCCGGTCGTCACCCCCGACCGGCGGTGGGTGATCTGCGTGCGGGAGCGTCATCGCAAGCTCGAGGCCGGCGAGGTGGTGGACAACGACCTCGTCGCGGTGGCGCTCGACCCGGCCGACCCGCCGGCCGAGCCGGTGCCCCTGACCGGTGGGCGGGACTTCTATTCCGCGCCGGCCGTCTCCCCGGACGGAGCCGAGCTGGCCTGGCTGTGCTGGGACCACCCGAACATGCCCTGGGACGAGACGGAGCTTTGGCGAGCGCCCCTCACCGACGGTCCGGCCGGGCCCTCGCTCGGCCCGGCGACGCTCGTGGCCGGAGACCGCGAATCGGTGGCGCAGCCGCGCTGGTCGGGAGCGGGGGTGCTCCACTACGTCTCGGACCGGTCGGGGTGGTGGAACCTCTACGCCGACGGGGACCCGGCGGAGCCGGTGTTTCCGATCGACGCAGAGTGCAACGAGCCGGGCTGGGTCTTCGGGACCGCCACCTACGGGTTCGCGGGGGACGGAGGCGTGGTGGCCTCCTGGTCCGGCCCCGGGGGGACCTACCTGGGCCGGGTGCGCGCCCGGGAGGGGGCGCCCCTCGAAACCGGCTTCAGCTCGTACACCTCGCTGCGAGTGCGAGGAAGCCATGCGGTGTGCGTCGCCGGGAGCCCGACCCGGGCGCCGGCCGTGGTACGGATCGACCTCGAGTCCGGCGGGGTCGAGGTGCTGCGGCAGAGCCGGGAGGTGGACGTCGACCCGGGGTTCCTCGCCATACCCGAGCAGGTGCGGTTCCCGACCGGTGGGGGCGCGGAGGCCTGGGCGCTCGTCTATCCGCCCGCCAGCGCCGACCACGATGCGCCACCCGGCACGCTCCCACCGCTGGTCGTCATGAGCCACGGCGGTCCCACGGCCTCGGCGTCGGCGGTGCTCAACCTCGCGGTGCAGTTCTGGACCAGCCGCGGGTTCATGGTCGCCGACGTCGACTACCGGGGCAGCACCGGATACGGCCGGGCATACCGGGAGCTCCTGCGGGGGAACTGGGGGCGCTTCGACGTGGAGGACTGTGCGGGCGTGGCTCGCTGGCTCGCCGAAGCGGGCCGGAGCGATCCCTCGCGGGCCGTCATCCGGGGCGGCAGCGCCGGCGGCTTCACGACGCTGGCGGCGCTGGCGTTCACCGACGGCTTTGCCGCAGGCGCCAGCCTCTACGGCGTGGCGGACCTGGAACTCCTGGCCCGGGACACCCACAAGTTCGAGTCGCGCTATCTCGACCGGCTCGTCGGCCCCTGGCCGGAGGCCGCCGAGCGCTACCGGGAGCGCTCCCCCATCCACCATCTGGAGGGGTTCAGCTGCCCGATCATCCTGTTCCAGGGCCTCGAGGACAAGATCGTGCCGCCGGAGCAGGCCGAGCTGATCCATCGGGCGTTGAGGGATCGCGGTGTGCCGGTGGCCTACCTGGCCTTCGAAGGCGAGCAGCACGGCTTCCGGCGGGCCGAGTCCGTCGTGCGTGTGGCCCAGGCTGAGCTCGCCTTCTACGGCCGCGTGCTGGGTTTCGTGCCGGACGAGCCCGTCGACGTGCCGATCGACAACGCCGGGGCACTCGCGACCACCTAAGCCCGCGGCCCGGCGGCACCGGAGGCGGCGGGGGCAACCCGGAGATGGTAGGAACGACCATGACCCAGTTCAGCTACGGAGACGTGTCGATCCGCTACGAAGAGAGCGGCAACCCGCAGGGGTTCCCGCTCCTGCTGCTCGCCCCGGGCGCCCTGAACTCCACGGTGGAGGCCTGGTCCCTGGCGGCAATCAACCCGTTGGTGTCCTACACCGAGGACTTCCGCCTGATCGCCATGGATCAGCGCAACGCCGGCGCGTCGAGGGGGCCCCTCGCCATCGACGACCCCTGGGGCTCGTTCGTCGCTGACCAACTCCGGCTCATGGACCACCTCGGCATCGACCGGTTCCTCGCCATGGGCTGCTGCATCGGCGGTTCCTATGCCCTGAAGATCGCCGAGGTGGCGCCGGACCGGCTCGTCGCGGCGGTGCTGGAACAGCCGATCGGGCTCGACAACAACGCCGATCTCTGGAAGAGGGGCCACACGAACTGGGCGAATGCCCTCCTCGAGAAGCGGAGCGACCTGGACGCGACCGACGCCGAGGCGTTCGGCGCGGCGATGTGGACGCGAAGCGACTTCGTCTTCAGCGTCACGCCCGACTTCGTCCGCACCTGCACGGTACCGATGGCGGTGCTCCCGGGCGTCGATCAGGCCCACCCCCACGCCATCGGAATGGAGATCGCCGAGCTCCTCCCGGGTGCGGAGCTGATCGAGCCGTGGCGGGACGACGAAAAGGTCGTGGCCGCCGCCACCGCGCAGGTGCTCGAGTTCCTCCGCAAGCACGTGCCGGCGTAGCGCTCCCGCCGGCCCGGGCGCTACGAGGTTGAGAGAGGGGCGGAGCGCTACAGGTAGGTGCCGGGCGGGGGCGGGCTGGAATCCCGGCCGGCGGGAAGGCTGCGGCGACGCATCTCCTCGAGCTGCGCCCGGGCCGCCACCTGCTGTGCGAACAGGGTGGCCTGGATGCCGTGGAAGAGCCCTTCCAACCACCCCACCAACTGTGCCTGCGCCACCCGGAGCTCGCCCTCGCTCGGCACCGCGTCGGCCTTGAAGGGCGCAACCATCCGGTTCAGCTCCTCGCGCAGATCCGGGGAGAGGCTCTCGGACAGCTGTTCGATCGA
>WQVT01000351.1 GCA_009785715.1 Acidimicrobiaceae bacterium
CGCCTCTCCGTCCTCTTCGTCCTCGTAGCCCTCGTCGTCGAAGTCCTCATCTTCGCCGTCGTCGAGAGAATCATCGAAGTGGCCCGAAGACGCGCCGAAGGACGTGGAGTCCGGGGCGGGTCCGTAGGGGTGGGCCGGATCGTCACGGTTGGTCACCGAAGTGGACGAAGACGCCGTGTTCGACAGAGCCGAGGGCGGGCGAGGGTTGACCGCCCGCCGCAGGAAGGTCATCACGATCCCCGGAGCGACCTCGACGTCGACGCTCTCGTCGCCGAGTCCCACGACGCGCCCGAAGATGCCGCCGACCGACATCACCTCGTCGCCGATCCCGAAGGTCTTGCCTTTCGCGGCTTGGGCTTTCGCCCGCTGTTGGCGCGGCCGCAAGAAAAGGAAATAGACCGCGACCAGTAACACGATGATGACGAGGAACGACAGCCCCGAGCTGGAACTGCTGCTGCTCTTGCTGTTCGTCGCCAACAGTGGTGCGGCGCCGACGATGAGTGAAGAAGTGATCATAAGAGGAAGCCTTCGCCAAGAGGCCGCGTGGACCTTAGCGCACGAAATTCGGCTGCCATATGGCAGCAACTTCTCGCCGGAGCTCAGGCAACGTGGCTTTCGAGATGGCGAGCCGGGCTCGTTCGACCAGCGCGAACAGCCAGGAGATGTTGTGGATGGTGAGCAGCCTACCCGCTGTCGGCTCACCCACCGTGAACAGGTGCCGGAGGTACCCGCGGCTCCACCGGTGGCAGACCGGGCACCCGCAGCCGGTGTCGATCGGGCCGTCGTCGCCGGCCATGCTCGCCAGCTTCAGGGATCGGCGCCCCTCGCTGGTGAGGGCGGTGCCGTGCCGTGCCAACCGGGTGGGCAGCACGCAGTCGAACATGTCGACGCCGAGCGCGATCGACTCGACGATCGAGACGGGGTCCCCCACCCCCATGAGATACCGCGGGCGCTCCGCGGGCAGCCTCGCCGTGACGGCGTCCAGGGCCGGCAACATCTCTTCCAGCGGCTCACCGACCGAGAGCCCCCCGATCCCGTAGCCGTCGAAGTCAAGGGCGGCCGTCCGCTCTGCGCTCTCTGCCCGGAGGTCGACGGACGCCCCGCCTTGCACAATCCCGAAGAGGGACTGGTCCTCGCGGCGGTGCGCGGCCCGGGCACGTGCTGCCCACGACAGGGTCCGCTCCATCGCGGTGGCGAGGATGTCGTCGGTGGTCGGCAGTGCGGTGCAGACGTCGAGCACCATCTGGATGTCGGCACCCAGTCGCTCCTGAATGGCCACGGCGAGCTCTGCGGTGAGGCGGTGGGACGAGCCGTCGTAGGTGGAGCGGAAGGTCACCCCCTCGTCGTCGACCACCGGGTTCAACGAGAACACCTGGTAGCCACCGGAATCGGTGAGCAGGTGGCCACCCCAGCCCGTGAAGCGGTGGAGCCCGCCCAGCGCTTCGACCGTCTGGGCGCCGGGTCGGAGCATGAGGTGATAGGTGTTCGCCAGCACCACCTGCGCGCCGAGCGAATCGAGGTCAGCGGCGTCGAGGAGCCGAACCGTGCCCCGGGTGCCGACCGGCATGAAGCAGGGCGTGCGGAACGTGCCCCGCGCCGTGGTGACTGTGCCGGTGCGGGCGCGGCCGTCGCTGGCCTCGACCTGAAGCCGGGCGATCGTCAACGGACCTCCCGACCGATCAGCATCGCGTCGCCGAAAGAAAGGAAGCGGTAGCGGTTCGCCAGCGCCTCGCCGTAGAGGTCGCGCCAACGAGGACCGGCAAAGGACTCGAGCAACAGCAGCAGGGTCGAGCGCGGAAGATGGAAGTTGGTCATCAGCACGTCCACGACCGCGAACGGGTAGTCGCCGTGGATGAACAGGTCGCTGCGCCCTTCGAGCTCCCCAGTCGCTGCGGCGCTCTCGAGCGCCCGCACCGTCGTGGTGCCGATCGCCACCACGCGCTTGGGTCCCCGGCAGGCCTCGATCGTCGAAGCCGGCACCGAGTACCGCTCGACGTGCATGACGTGATCTTCCGCCCGGCCGGCGGTCACCGGGCGAAAGGTGCCGAGGCCCACCGCCAGGTCCACCGAGTGCACCTCCACCCCGCGCCGGCGCAGGCGGTCGATCACCTCGTTGGTGAGGTGCAGCCCGGCGGTCGGCGCCGCCACCGAGCCGGGACGGTCCGCATACACCGTCTGATAGCGCTCGGGATCGGTCAGCGGACGGTGGATGTATGGCGGTAGGGGCACCGTCCCGATCCGGTCGAGGGCTTCGGGTCGAAGGAGGCGCACCCGCCGCCGTCCCTCCTCGAGGTGGGCTCCGACCTCCAGCCACGGCTCCCCGTCTGCCTCGAGGACGGTACCCGGCGGGAGCCGCCGGCCGGGTCGCACCAGTGCCTCCCAGCACTCCGCCGATCCCGGCTCGGGTTCGAGGAGGAGCACCTCGGCGGCACCCCCGGTGGACTTCGTCAGGCGGAGCCGGGCCGGCAGCACCCTGGAGGTGTTCACCACCACGAGGTCGTCCGGCTCCAGGATCTCGGGGAGATCCCGGACATGGCGATGGGCCACCGTGCCGCCGGGGTCGAGCGCCACCAGGAGCCGGGCCGCGTCGCGCGGTTCGATCGGCTCCTGCGCGATCGCCGCCTCAGGCAGCTCATAGTCCGGGACGTCCATCGGGGACGGTCTAGTCGATCCCGGTCCGACCGACCGCCCGGGTGACCCACCCCGATCAGAGGTCAAACAGGGTCAGAGCTCGAACAGGGTCAGAGGTCGAACAGGGTGGGAGCTCGAGCAGGGTCAAGGGCGAGCACGGTCAGAGGTCGAACAGATTGGCGGGCGGCTCGGGCGCGGCCACCTGCTCGAGTCCGAGGTGTTGCCAGGCGGCCGGGGTGGCGACACGTCCCCTCGGGGTGCGCATCAGCATCCCCAGCTGGAGCAGGAAAGGCTCGTAGACGTCTTCGACGGTGTCCGTCTCCTCCCCCACGCTGACCGCCAGGGTGGAGAGCCCCACCGGGCCGCCGCCGAAGCGGGCGCAGACGGCATGGAGGATCGCCCGGTCCACCTTGTCAAGCCCGAGCTCGTCGACCTCGAACAACGTCAGGCCCTCACGGGCCACCTCGAAGCGAACCACCCCGTCGCCGCGGACCTCCGCGAAGTCACGGACCCGCTTCAGGAGGCGATTGGCGATCCGCGGCGTGCCTCGGGCCCGGCGGGCGATCTCGGCGGAGGCGGCCGGGGCCACTTCGGTGCCGAGGATCGTGGCAGACCGCCGCACGATCGTGTCGAGGTCCTCCGGCCGGTAGTAGTCAAGGCGGGCGACGTGGCCGAAGCGGTCCCGGAGCGGGCCGGTGATCAGCCCGGTCCGGGTCGTGGCCCCCACCAGGGTGAAGCGGGGCAGGTCGAGGCGTATCGACCGGGCCGTCGGGCCCTTGCCGAACATGATGTCGAGCTGGAAGTCCTCCATCGCGGGATAGAGGATCTCCTCCACGGCCCGGGCGAGGCGATGGATCTCGTCGATGAAGAGGACGTCGCCCTCCCCCAGGTTGGTGAGCACCGCGGCGAGGTCGCCGGCGCGGACCAGCGCTGGGCCAGACGTGATCCGCAACGCCGCGCCCATCTCGTTGGCGACGATCCCGGCCAGGGAGGTCTTGCCGAGGCCCGGAGGCCCGGCGAAGAGGAGATGATCTGCCGGCTGTCCCCGCTGACGGGCCGCCTCGAGGACGATGCCGAGGTGCTCTTTCAGCTGGGTCTGGCCGACGAAGTCCGCCAGGCGCCGGGGTCGGAGGGTGGTCTCCTCGCCCGCCTCGACCGGCTCGGCGGAGGGATCCACGATCCGCTCCACGCCTTCCTGTCTCAACGGCCTTCCTGTCTCAACGGCCCTCCTGTCTCAACGCACCGCCGCCAGCTCGCCGAGCGCGTGGCGCAGGAGGTCCTCGACCGTGCCGCTGTCGAG
>WQVT01000352.1 GCA_009785715.1 Acidimicrobiaceae bacterium
GACCGGTCTCGGCATCAACGCCCGAAACCTGGACGCCTCGATCTACGACGTCCTGCTGCACGACACGCCGATCGAGGATGTGATCGAACCCACGACGCTGCGCAACCTGTTCGTCGTCCCCGCCACCATCGACCTTGCCGGCGCAGAGATCGAGCTCGTCCCCATGTTCTCGAGAGAGCTCCGGCTCCGTCGGGCGCTCGAGACGGTGCGGGACGACTTCGACTTCGTCCTCATCGACTGCCCCCCGTCGCTCGGCCTTTTGACCGTGAACGGTCTGGCCGCCGCGAGCGAGGTGGTCGTGCCGATCCAGTGCGAGTACTACGCCCTGGAAGGGCTCGGGCAACTGCTTCGCAACGTCAATCTGGTCGAAGGCAACCTGAACCAGGGCCTCGATCTGAGCACGATCATTCTCACGATGTATGACGCCCGCACCCGCCTCGCCGAACAGGTGGTCAACGACGTCCGCAAGCATTTCGGGTCGCGTGTGTGTCGCAGCGTCGTACCCCGTACCGTCCGCCTGTCCGAGGCGCCGTCGTTCGGACAGCCCATCGTCCTGTTCGATTCGTCCTCCCGAGGAGCGATTGCCTACCGGGAGCTGGCCAAGGAGGTAAGCGGTGTCGCGTCGTAGCGGCCTGGGTAGGGGCCTCGGCGCCCTCATCCCGAACGAGGTGGTCGGCGACCGCAACGCCGCGCTCATCAATATCCCGGTGGCGGCGATTCGGCCGAACCCCCACCAGCCGCGGGTCGCCTTCGACGAAGAGGCCCTCGCCGGACTCACGGCCTCGATTCGTCAGGTGGGAGTCCTCCAGCCGATCCTGGTTCGGTCCCTCGAGGACGGGGTCTACGAATTGATCGCGGGGGAGCGCCGCTGGCGTGCCGCAAAGCGGGCCGGCTTGCCGACGATCCCCGCGTTGTGCCGGAACGTCGATGAGGCTGCCGGGATGGAGCAGGCCCTGGTGGAAAACCTCCACCGACAGGACCTGAACCCATTGGAAGAAGCGGCCGCCTTCCAGCAGCTCATCGAAGACTTCGGCCTCACCCACGAGCAACTCTCCAACCGCATCGGCAAGAGCCGGGCGGCGATCACGAACACGCTCCGGCTCTTCCAACTCACGCCACCCATCCAGAAGATGGTGGCGGAGGGACAACTCTCCGCCAGCCACGCCCGGGCGCTCCTCGGGACCCCCGACCGGTCGTTCCAGGAATCGTTGGCGCGGCGGGTGGTGAGCGAACAACTGTCGGTGCGTGCCGTCGAGGAGGCGGTCAAAGACCGCAACGAGTTGGGAGGCACCCTCCGTACGCCGGTCAACGAACCAGAGACCGAAACCGCCCGCAAGACCGAGAAGCTCCGTCCGCCGGGCGTCCTCGAACTGGAAGACCTCCTCGCCGCGCACCTCGACACCCGTGTGGCCGTGGAACTGGGGAACAAGCGGGGGCGCGTGATGATCGACTTCGCGGATCTCGAGGACCTGGAGCGGATCTACCGGGCGATGACGGGCAGCCCCCCGTTGGGCTGAGCGCTTCAAAGGCTGGGCGCCGTCGAGTCAAACGACGTCTGCGTCGTTTACACCTCGTCGGCCACACCCCGATCGTTCACACCTCGACCTCCCTCAAGTTCTTCCACAGGATGTGGGTAAATCTGTGGAGAATGTTCGGGGTCGCCGGGTGACTGCCGGGTACTACAGGTAGGGGTGGAGCTCGTTCAGCAGCTGGCCCTTGCCCTTGGCGCCGACGATCCGCAGCTTGGGCTCGCCGTCCTTGAAGAGGATCATGGTCGGAATGCTCATGACCTCGAAGCGGCGTGCCAGCTCGAGGTTCTCATCGATATCGATCTTTCCGAGCTTGAGCTTCCCGGCCTGCTCCGTGACGATCTCGTCGAGGATCGGGGCCACCATCTTGCACGGGCCACACCACTCGGCCCAGAAGTCCACCAGCACCGGCTCGCTCGAGGCCTTGATCTCCTCGTCGAAGGTGTTGTCGGTCAGAGTTACATGCTGCGACACGTTGAAAAGGACCTCCTGAGCATCAGTGCGGGAGCTTCCCGTCCTGCTCTTCCGTGATGAACACCATTGATGCCGCCGCCATTCCGCACCGGGCGGGGGGCGGCTGCCGGCGATCAGTCGGTGGCGTCAACCAGTGCGTCGGCCGAGACGGGATTGGCCTCCAGCCAACGCTCGGCGTCCATCGCCGCCATACAACCCGTGCCGGCGGCGGTGATGGCCTGCCGATAAATGTGGTCCTGGACGTCGCCGCAGGCGAAGATCCCGGGAAGGTTGGTGGCGCTCGACCCGGCCGCCGTCTGCAGGTACCCGGCGTCATCCATATCCAGGATTCCCTTGAACAGGTCCGTGTTCGGGGCGTGTCCGATGGCCACGAAGAGACCGGTGACGTTGACCACCGATTCCTCGCCCGTGACCTTGTTGTGGACGCGCAGCCCCTCGACCTTGTTCTCGCCGAGCACCTCGACCACCTCGGTATTCCAGAGGAACGAGATCTTGGGGTTGTTCCGGGCCCGGTCCTGCATGATCTTCGAAGCCCGTAGGCTGTCCCGCCGGTGAATGACGGTGACGGTGTCGCCGAACTTCGTCAAGAAGTTCGCCTCCTCGAGGGCGGAGTCGCCGCCACCGACCACGGCGATGTGCTGGCCGCGGAAGAAGAAGCCGTCGCAGGTGGCGCACGTGGACACGCCGTGGCTGAGCAACCTGACCTCGGACTCCAGACCCAGCATCAGCGAGCGGGCCCCGGTCGAGACAATGACGCTGCGGGTACGGACCTCGACTTCCTCCCCGGTGGAGGGATGGTGGTACCACACGCGGTAGGGCTGGGCGGAGAAATCGACCCGATGGACCTTGGTCGTGACGAACTCGGCACCGAAGCGCTCCGCCTGCGCCCGCATGTTACCCATGAGTTGGGGTCCCTCGATGCCCTCGATGAAGCCGGGGAAGTTCTCGATGTCCGTGGTCAGCATCAGCTGACCACCCGGCTGGTCGGAGGTCGACGACGGCTCACCCTCGACGACGAGGGGGAGCAGGTTCGCACGTGCCGCGTAGATGGCGGCGGTCAGTCCGGCGGGGCCCGACCCGATGATCACAACCTCGCGGATCCCCGTGGCTTCACTCATGTTCGACTCCTGCCTCTCAGTGCCGCTAGCGGGTCAAGGACGCCGCTTGCGCATGAAGAACGCCCCGCCGAGCACAAATATTGCACCGAGCCCGGCGTAGGTGACCCAGACCGACCGGGAGTGGGGGTGAATCGGCAGGTACGCATCGACAATGTGGACCACCGCGGCGATCAGCAGCAGGAAGACCGCCAGGCCAGCTGCCGCCAGGACCAAGGCGAACACCACGATCTGCGCGACCTTGGTAAGCGGGACGACGGTCTTCGTGTGGACGGCGGCAACCGTGGACTCGAGCAGGTCGCCCGCCCGGTCGGGCCACTCGTCCGATTCGCGGGTGGCCGGGGTCGAAGCAGGTCTCTCGTCTGCCATCGCGCTCAGCCTAATGTCCCGGCTCTCAGCTGACCTTGAACTCGTTGACCTGGGCCGCCAGATCCGGTCCCAGGTTCGTCAACCAGAACAGCACCCACGAGCCCGATTTCCCTTTCAAATCAAAGGTCGTGGAACCGGATATCCCGCTCTTGCTCTGGGTCGGGGCTCCCCACGAGGTCACCGCCGAACCGAAGGCGGGGAGGCTGTTCGCCACGTAGGTCTGGGCCGCCCAGCCCTGTGTGGGCGTGGTGACCACCAGGCTGTGCAACGGATGATTCCCATTCAGGTGGATGGCCAGTCCCTCGCCGGAGTAGAGGCCGCCGAACGTTTCCGTGGTGTAGTGATCGGTGGACCAGAACGTGTTCGGATTCCCGTCGAAGGTCAGACCAGTCTGGTTGGGATTGTCCAGCCCGTGACCGGTCACGTTCATCCACACCTGCAC
>WQVT01000353.1 GCA_009785715.1 Acidimicrobiaceae bacterium
CGGGGGGGCGGCGCGGCCGGGGGACGGCAGCGGTGCCCTTTGTGAGCAGATCCGGTCCATGTGAGCAGATCCGGTCCATGTGAGCAGATCCGGTCCATGTGAGCAGATCCGGTCCATGTGAGCAGCAGGTGGTCACTAGACGCACCTAGCTGCTCACATTGCTCGAAATCGCTCACATGGCACGAAATCGCTCACATGGTCGTTCGGGCTGTTTAGGCCCGCCAGCGGTGGTGCCAGCGGCCGCGGCGCCAGATGAGCACACAGGCGATCAGGATCAGCAGCCAGGGGATGCGGAAGACCGCGAAGTGTGCGATCGCCGACAACGTGGCGACGAAGGCGATGACGACCAGGGCCACGGTGACCAGCGTCGAGAAGACGCTGCGGGCAGGGGGGCGCGGTCCGTAAGGACCCGGGGCGTAAGAACCGGGGGGGTAGGGGCCGGGGTTGTAGCGGCCCGGTCCGTAGCCGTAGGGCCCCGGCCAGCCACCACCGCCATGCGGAGCGTTGAGGTCCGGCAGGTCGTCGAGGAGCCCGGCCAGGTCGCCCCGGGTCTTGGCGCTGAGCGTGCGCTCGAGGCGGGCCTCGAACTCGACCTGATCCAGGCGGCCGTCGGCGGCGTGCTGCTTGAGGAGGTCCGCCACCTGCTGGCGTTCGGCGTCTGAGATGCGGAGATTGGGGTTGGGGATAGGGCGGCTGTTCATCGTGCCCTCCCTTGTATCCGGCTTTCGGCCTCTTCGAACAGGTCTCCGATCCGGTAGAACAGGTCGTCGGCCAGCGTGTGGTCCGACCCCTCCTCCGGGATCAGCAGCCAGCAGGCCAGATACGCGGGAATCGCGATCCCGCCGATCAGGCTCAGGACGACGAAGCCGACGCGGACCAATGTCACGTCGACCTCCAGGTAGTCGGCGAGGCCGCCGGCGACGCCGGCCAGAACTCGACCGGCCAGTATCCGGCGAAGGGGCTGAAAGCTGCGGGGACCGCTCGCCCAGTAGGGGGGCCGGTCGTTTTCCATCCGTCGATCATCCATACCTAGATCGTCGTCCCTCGGTGGCCGTATGAGTATCGGGAATGCCCCCGAAAAAACCCTGAGGCGACCCCAGGCGATCCGGGGACCATCCCGATAGCCGGACCCGCCGAGGAGCGCGATCATCGAGGCATCAGCGACCCCGTCAACTTCCCGACCCCAACCCCATCCTGGGACCCTCCCCCCGCTTCCGCCGGGCGACGGTCTCCGGACGGCGAACGCCCAGGGGTCGACGAGGAGCGAGGGCGGGACGGGGCCGGCGCAGAGGGGGGCACCGCAGAACCCCGCAGGGACTCGCGACGCCGGCCGGGGGACCCTCAGCCGGGCAACGGCCGTTGGTACGGCCCGGCGGGAGCGGGCCGACCGGGCGCCGAGTGGCCGCACTCCCCCGGCGGCCGAACCGGCACCACCGGGCCGGGCGGTCCCAACGGCGGGACAGCAGCGCCTCCCAACGGCGGGACAGCAGCGCCTCCCAACGGCGGATCATCACGCGGTCCCGCCGGCGCCGGCGGAGTCCGTCCGGAGGGCGGGACAGCGGGCCGTCCGAACGGCCACGGTGGTCCCCCGTGGGGGCCGGGGCGGCCGCCTTGGGGTTCGCCGCCCCCGGGCTGGAGGGGTCCGCGATGGACGGGACCGGCGCGAGGCCCCCGTCCACACCTGCTCTCGAACCTGGGCTCGTTCCGGCGCAGTCGGGAAGGGCGCATGGTCGGGGGCGTGGCCTCAGCCGTCGCCGAGCGTCTGCGCGTCGATCCGGGAGTGGTGCGTGTCCTTCTCGTCATCTCGGTCCCGCTCAGCGGGATCGGCGTGCCCCTCTACATGCTCGCCTGGCTGCTGATTCCCCTGGAGGGCAGCGAACGCAGCATCGCGGGGCGTGCCACCGGCGACCTGCGGGGCATCGCGATCCTGATCGCCCTGAGCCCGGTCCTCGTCGTCACGTTGATCGCCAGCTCGGCGCTCGGCAACCGCTACGTCACGACGCTCGACACCGCCGTCTTCTTGAGCGCCGGCGGCCTGTTCCTCATCTACCGCAACGCCGATGAAGACGAGAGGGCGTGGCTTCGGAACATCGCCGACTCCTACCTGCACCTGACCCCCTCGGCGTCACGCTCGAGGAAGGCGCTGGCCCTGCGCATCCTGGCGGGGGTGGCGCTCCTCGCGGCCGGGATGTTGATCCTCACCCTCGGGCACATCAGCGGTGCGGCCCTCGAGCCACTCGCGGGAGTGGTGCTGCTGCTGGTTGCCCTCGCCCTGCTTTTCGGGCCGTGGTGGCTCCGGCTGGGACGGGACCTGATGACGGAACGGCAGGCCCGTGTACGCGCCGAGGAACGAGCGGATATGGCGGCCCGGGTGCACGATTCGGTCCTGCAGACGCTGGCCCTGATCCAGCGCAAGGCCGATGACCCCCAGCAGGTGGCTCAGCTCGCGAGGGCCCAGGAACGTGAGCTGCGGTCGTGGCTGTTCGAGGGCGGTGAGCCCGGTTCGCCCGGTGCATCCGACCCGACGACGGTGTCTTCGGGTGCCAAGCAGATCGCCCGGGAGGTGGAGGACGCCCACGGGGTGGCGGTCGAGGTGGTGACCGTCGGCGACTGCCAGCTCGACGACGAGCTGCGCGCCCTGCTCGCCGCCGGACGGGAGGCGACGGTGAACGCCGCCAAGTGGTCCGGGGCGCCGACGGTGTCGCTGTTCGTCGAGGTCGAACCCTCCTCGGTGTCGATGTTCGTCCGCGACCGGGGGGCCGGCTTCGATCCAGCCGCCGTGGCCCCGGACCGGCGGGGCGTGGCGGAGTCGATCCGCGGAAGGATGGCCCGCCACGGCGGGAAGGCAACGATCCGATCCTCGCCGGGACAGGGAACCGAGGTGGAGTTGACGATGCCCCGACCGGTCGTACGCACTTGAGCCCGGACCGCCCGAGGGTCCTGCTCGTCGACGACCACCAGCTGTTCCGGGCCGGGGTGCGCGGCGAGTTGGGCGACGCCGTCCTGGTCGTTGGTGAAGCGGACAACGTCGCGTCCGCGGTGAGGCTGATCGGCCGGGAGGAGCCTGACGTGGTGCTCCTCGACGTACATATGCCCGACGGTGGCGGACAGGCCGTGATCGAGGCGGTGCGTAGCCCCTATCCCGACGTCCGCTTCCTGGCGTTGTCCGTGTCCGACGCGCCGGAGGACGTGATCGCCGTCATCCGCGCAGGGGCCAGGGGCTATGTGACGAAGACCATCTCCGGCCCCGAGCTCGTCGACGCCGTCCGGCGGGTGGCGAGCGGAGATGCGGTGTTCTCGCCCCGCCTGGCCGGCTTCGTCCTCGACGCGTTCGCAACCCTGCCGGACGCAGCGCCACAGGCCAGCTTCGATCCGGAGCTCGACCAGCTCTCCCGGCGAGAGCACGAGGTGCTCCGACTCATAGCGAGAGGCTATACCTACAAGGAGATCGCCCGCGAGCTCAGCATCTCGACCAAGACCGTCGAGAGCCACGTCTCCTCCGTCCTCCGGAAGCTGCAGTTGTCGACCCGGCACCAGTTGGCCCGTTGGGCGACGGAGCGTCGCCTGATCTGACGCCGGCTTGATCCGGCCGACCGTCCACCCACCTCGGACGCCCAGCGGAGGCCGTCTCCCCCACCGGGACGGCGGCGGTCCAGCCCTAGTTCTCGGCGGAGCCGAGCGGGACGGCGCCGGCGAGCTCGGGCAGAAGATCGGACGCGGCGGCGAGGTCGGGGGCGAGATCGTGATCGCCGTCGTCGTCGGGGAGGGCGTCGACGGTCCGCTCGGCGATCGCCGAGAGCCAGTCCGACGCCCGCGCCCCCACCTCGCCTCCCGGCCAGCCGGCGAGCCGGAGGCCGCGTGCCGCGACCACGAGCTCGACCGCCAGGACCGCCGTGTAGGGGATGACCGAGTCCCGGGCCGCGAAG
>WQVT01000354.1 GCA_009785715.1 Acidimicrobiaceae bacterium
AGGAACCCCGTGCGGCGGGACACATACACGAGCCCGACGGTAATCACGAGCTCGGCGATCCAGCCGTATCCGACGCCCAGGATCGTTCCGAAGATCACACCGCCAAGTAGCGCTCCGAGGATGCCTATCGCGACGGTGGAAAGGAAGCTCATCGGATCCCTGCCCGGCAAGATCAACCTGGCCAAGTAGCCGAGGATTGCCCCGGTGACGATCCAACCGATGATCCAACCGATCATTGCCTGTCCCTCCTCGAGGCCGAACCCTCTCGTCCGTTCCTCGCTTGTTCCAGGTTTACCCCTTGGTCACCTGATTCATGAGTCGCGGCGCCCGATCTTCGGAACTTCCTACCTGGGGGGAGCCTCTCGCTCGCTGCCCGCCGGGTCCGGGACCACCCAGCCGACGGCGGCGAGGTGCTCTTCGATGCGCTGGACGTCGCTTTCGAGGGCCGGCTCCTCGGTGACGGCGGTAATGGCGCGACGGATCGTGTCCTCGCTCACCGTGTCGTGGATCAGGGATTCCGCGATCATCGCGGACGTCACCTGGTCCACCTCTTCGAGGGAGAGCCTCCGTGCCAGCAGGGCGAAGAGGGGGATGTAGTCGACCTCGGGCACCCCATGGGGATACCCGGCTCGGAGCCAGCTCACGATCTTTCGCAGGAACTCGGGCAGTGGCACGAGGCAGCGCCCTACGCGCCCGACACGATGTAGTAGATGCCAAAGGCGATGCCGGCGAGGAAGATCAGGAAGCACACCGCGCCGATGACCAGACCGGTCGAGCTCCCGCCGAGGATGCTCTCTTCCTTACCGGGGACATCCGCCGACCCCGTCGTGGCGGACACGGTGGCCGGCTTGCGGCCGAGGTTCAGGGCCCACATGCCGATGGCGAACACCGCCGGCAGGCCGGCGCCGGCCAGGAGCCCGACCACCACGATCTTCCACAGGGCATTGAGGTTTATCCAGCTCATCTTCCGCTCCTCTCAGGCGACCGCAGGTGCTGGTGTGGGAGCCTCCTGGCCCTCTTCCCAGTCATCGTTCACGTTCTTGTGGTTCACCGGCTTGCGCCGCGAGGCCAGGTAGATCGTCACCCCGAGGGCGAGGACCAGGATGAACAGCACGATGGCGCCGGCGTCGCCCCCGATGAAGTGGGCGATGGCGTAGGCGAGAGCCCCGACCAGGCCGGCGGAGGGCAGGGTGAGCACCCAGGCGGTGGCCATCCGGCCGGCTGTGTTCCAACGGACCTCGGCGCCCCTCTTGCCGATGCCCGAGCCGATGATCGACCCGGTCGCCACGTGCGTGGTCGACAGGGAGTAGCCGAAGTGGGCGGAGAGGAGGATCGCCGCCGAGGAGGCAGATTCGGCCGCGAAGCCCTGTGGCGAGTCGATGTCGATGAGCCCCTTGCCGAGGGTGCGGATGACCCGCCAACCCCCGAGGTAGGTCCCGAGGCTGATCGCGAGGGCGCACGAGATGATGACCCAGTCGGGGGCGCTGGAACTGCTGTGGATGGATCCGTTGACGATCAGGGCCAGGGTGATGACGCCCATGGTCTTCTGGGCGTCGTTGGTCCCATGCGCCAGCGACACCATCGAGGCGGAGGCGATCTGGCCGATGCGGAATCCGTGCGACCTCGTCGAGCCGGCCACCTGCTGGGTGATCCGGTAGACGAGGTAGGTCCCGACGATCGCCACCATGCCGGCGATCAGCGGGGAGAAGATGGCGGGGAGGATCACCTTCGACACCAGGTTGTGCCACTGAATGGCGTGGCTGCCCGCTGCGGCGAGGGTGGAGCCGATCACGCCACCGATGAGCGCATGCGAGGAACTGGATGGGATTCCGAGCAGCCAGGTCATGAGGTTCCAGAAGATGCCGCCGGCCAGGCCTGCGAACACCACCTCGAGCGTGACGTCACCTGTCTGCACGAGTCCGCTGGCGATGGTGGCCGCCACGGAGAAGGAGAGGAAGGCCCCGACCAGGTTCATGACCCCCGACAGCGCGACGGCGATCCGTGGGGGTAGGGCGCCGGTGGCAATGGACGTCGCCATGGCGTTGCCCGTGTCGTGGAAGCCGTTGGTGAAGTCGAACGACAAAGCCGTGATGACCACCAAGACGAGGACGAACGTGTGACTCACATGTGATGATTTACCCGGAAGTCTCGGCGTGTGCCAGCGATGCGAAGGCCGACCGGCATGTTGTTACCGAATGGCCATCCTGAGTTCACGAAAGGCGGGACTCAGGCGTCCGGCAGCCGGGGGTAGCCGCGGTACACCTCTGCGGCCGCCCTCAGGAACCCGTCCGGCTGGCCGGAGGCGGCGAACAGATCGCCGATCTCCTCCATCTCGCCTACCCAACGCCATCCCTTGGTCTCGGCGCTGTTCCGGGCCTGGGCCGACCGGGTGTCCATCCCGGGCTGGCTCCTGGCCCACTCCGCCTGCAGCGCGTCGTCGACGCCCTCGGCGGCGGCGACCGCCCGGATGGCCAGGAGCATGGCGGTACTGGCCTTGGTCCATGTGGCGTAGGACGCCTTCAGCGCGGAGGCCGCGCCGAGCGAGTCCCCGACGACTCCTGCCTCCACGTTCGTCCCTTCCCACCAGCTCGCCACCTCGTCGGCCCGGGGCCCGGAGAGGTACAGCCTCGTCCGGCCGGGCTGGTCCGGTGGCGGACCGATGATTCCCCCGTCGACCACGGTCGCGCCCCCCGGGGTGAGCCGGTCGGCCACCCCGCGAACGGTGGCGGGCGCGATGGCATTGGCGTCGACGTAGAGGCCGGCGAACCCGGCTGCCTGCGACGCCACGTCGAGGGCAGCCGCGGGCGGACACACGGAGACGATCACCTCGGCCTCGGCGACCATCGCTCCCACCGTGCCGACGTCCCGCAGGCCGGCGTCGAGGGCGCGCCGTTGCGTTCCGGGGCCCCGTCCCTCGCTGGCCCAGACCACGTCGTGCCCGGCCTTGCGCAACTGTGCCCCACACGATGCGCCCATCTCCCCAGGATGCAGCAGCCCGACGATCACCCTCGGCTCCCTCCAAGCGTCGTTCGCCCTGCCACGACACGGCACGGACGTAGCGACCTTATGCGCCGGCGGCGATCTTCCGATCCAGCCGCCCGATTAACTTCTCCGGTCATGGCGGATCATTCGGTGCAGGCTCCTTCGGGGCAACAGCACGTGCTGGTCGGTCCCGGGGACCAGCAGCTGGTGGTCGTGGAGGTCGGCGGCGGGCTGCGCGAGTACACCGTTGCCGGCAGGCCCATCGCCGACGGCTATGACGAGTCGGAGATGTGCGCCTCCGGCCGGGGTCAGATCCTTGCGCCCTGGGCGAACCGCCTGGCCGACGGGCGCTTCGACTGGGAAGGCGCGACCCTCCAACTCCCGCTGACGGAGACCGAGCTCCACAACGCGATCCACGGTCTGGTCCGTTGGTCCACCTGGCGGCCATCCGAGGCGACCACCGACTCGGTGCTGCTGGTCCACCGTCTCCAACCCCAGCCCGGCTGGCCGTGGCCACTCGAGTTCGGGGTGCGCTATTCGCTCGGCGACCTTGGCCTGCGCGTCGAGCTCGAGGTGACCAACGCCGGCCCGGTTCCCTGCCCCTTCGGCGCCGGCTTCCACCCGTATCTGGCGGCCTTCGGGGGAACGGTCGACGACCTCCTGCTCCGCGCCCCCGCGGCCACCCGCTATCTGAGTGACGATCGGGGCCTGCCGCTCGGGACCGAGCCGGTCGCCGGCGGCCCCTTCGATTTCCGCCAGGGCCGGCGGATAGGCGATGCCCGCCTCGACACGGCCTACACCGACCTGGCCCGTGACCCAGACGGCCTTGCCCGGGTCGAGCTTCGGGCTGCCGAGGCGGACAGAGAGCACCGTGTCCAGCTCTGGGTGGACGCCGCCTGGACCCACCTCATGATCTTCACCGGGGACACCGTGGGGGATGTC
>WQVT01000355.1 GCA_009785715.1 Acidimicrobiaceae bacterium
CGGCGGGCCCCGCCCGCCGTTGCCGCACTTCCTCAGCGCGGCGGGCCTTGCGGAGCTGGCCGGAAACGTCGGCCCGCTCGAGGTCGACGCCCACCTGCGGCCCCTGATCGCCGGCGAGCTCGCATTCGCCTACTACCACGAGCTGTGGCACGCCCATCCCGACCGCGTGGTCGGGAGCTGGGAGGGCTTCGTCGACCGCCTGGCGGAGGCGGTCCCACCGCCGGCCCCGGTCCCCTCGCCGCCGTGTTGGGGCATCGAGGCGCTCGCCGCGGCGGTCGCCGACACGGTGCCTGACGCCGCCGACCGCCTGGACCTGGACTGGCTGGAGCGGCCCCTCGACGGGCTCGCGATCGCGGATCCTGCCGAGCTGCAATCGACGCTGCTCGACTACATCGCCGCCGACCTGGCGCAGCGGACCGACCCCGCGCACAGCGCCAACCTCGGCCTGTTCCTCGGGCTCCTCAGCTGCTTCGGGACCCTCGGCGTGGCGGCAGGCCAGGGTCTCCTATCGGCGCGGGCTCTGGCATGGGCGTCGGCCGGAGCCTTCTACGAGTTCTTCTCCTACGTCGCGAGCGGCCCGCCACCGCCCCGTCTCGAACAGCTGGCGGCCCTCGCCCGGGGCGGCTTCGTGGAGTTCCTCGGCCCGGACCTCTCCGTCGGGCTCGACCAGGAGCGGGGCTGCTTCCGCGCCACCCGTGCGTTCGGGCCGGCCGTCGAGGCCCACGCCATGATCGAGGCGAGGCTGCCGGCGCCGAGCGTGTCGCGCAACACCGACCCGTTGATCGGCCGGCTGTACGCGAGGGGCGAGTGCGCCGAGGACGTGCGCCGCGATGATCACGACGGCTTCGTCTATGAGACGGGCCGGCTCTTGACAGACGTTGGGCAAAGGATGGTTGATGCCAAGGGCCGTGCCCACCCTTCCCGCTACGCGCTCGGTCCGTGGACCAGCAGCGGCCGGTTCAGCTCGGGAATCGCCCGGCCCGGGCGCAATGCCGCATTCTTCCGCCAGAACGACGCGCTGGCCCGCGCCGTCCTGCTCCGAATCGGCTCGGAATCCGGGCGTCAGGGAGAGTCAGTGAACCCTGACGAGGCGCAGCGTGTCGGTGACGGGCTCGGGCTCGTCGGGTGATCCGGCGAGGACGACGACCACGTCGCCCTGCTTCGCGTAGCCCTGCTCCACCGCCTCCTGCACGGCGAACCAGACGATCTCGTCGGTGCTGTAGGACTCCTTCACGATCACCGACTCCACCCCCCAGCTCATCTTCAGCTGGCGGGCCGTCATCTCCAGGGGAGTGGCCGCGATCACCTGCGCCTCGGGGCGGAAACGGGCGATGGCCCGGGCGGTGGCGCCCGAGCGGGTGCAGGCGATGATGGCCGGCGAGCCCTGCTCCATCGACGCCCGCCACGCCGCCGCCGTGATGGTCGCGGTGACCTGCTCCGTCTCGTGGCCCGCGACCTCCTGCGCGTCCAGCCCGGATCCCCAGCTGCGGTAGTCGAAGTTGTCCTCGGCCCGCTGGGCGATGGCCGCCATCGTGGCCACCGCCTCGACCGGGTTGACGCCGATCGCCGTCTCGCCGGAGAGCATCACGGCACTGGTCCCGTCGAAGACGGCGTTGGCCACGTCCGTCGCCTCGGCGCGGGTGGGGACCGGCGAGGAGATCATGGACTCGAGCATCTGGGTGGCGGTGATCACCGGGCGTCCGTAGCGGATCCCGGCCCGGATGACCTGCTTCTGGACGTGGGGAACGTCCTCGATCGGGATGCGGACGCCGAGGTCGCCGCGGGCGACCATCACCGATTCCGATACCGCCAGGATGCTATCGAGCGCGGCGACCCCCTCGGGCGTCTCGATCTTGGCGCACAGGAGCGGCCCGGGGCCCGCCGCGGAGCGCACGATCTCCATGTCGGCGGCCCGGTTCACGAACGACACCGCCACGACGTCGACCCCCTCCGCCACGAGGACCGCCAGTTTCTCCAGGTCGTCTTCCGTGGGCGTGCTGAGCGAGCTGCGGCTGGCCGGCGCCGTGACACCCGGCCGCCCCTGGAGGAGGCCCCCGCTGCGGACCTGGGCGATCACCCGGTCCCCGGCGCGCGACTCGATCGTCAGGGCCACGCCACCGTCGCCGAGCGCGACCCGGTCGCCGGGCTGCAGGTTCGCGATCAGGTCCTCGTTGGCGACCGCGATCCGGCTGGAGCCACTGGTCGGGTGCTTGGCATCCTCCTTCACCAGCTCGATCGAGGTGCCGGCGACCACCGCGGAGCCACCCTCCGGGAAGGCCGCGGCGCGGATCTTCGGACCGGGGAGGTCGGCGAGGAGCCCGACGTCGGGGGCGGCGGAGCGGATCGTTCGAAGCACCCCGACGGCGTCCTCGATCGAGCCGTGGGCCAGCGGTAGCCGGGCCATGTCCATCCCGGCCTTGACCAGTTCGGCGACGGTGTTCGCCTGCCAGGACGCGGGTCCGATGGTGGCGACGATCTTGGTGCGCCGCGCCGGCCGGCGGGCGCCCTCAAAGCAGGGGGTCATACGCTGATCTTGCATCAAGCTCGGCGGCTACCGCGACCATTGCCCCACTCCGGGGCATCAGTGGGCGCTCGCCTTCGAGAGAAAGTCGTAGTCGGGGTTGATGATCACCAGGCGGCCGCGGCGATCGCTGACCACCCCGGTGACGAGGATCCGTGCCCCGGGGGTGACGCCGGCGATCTGGCGCCGGCCCAGGAAGGCCACGATCAGCTGGCCGGTGTCGTCACGAAGCTCGCACTCGAGGGTGGGCACGCTGCCCCACGGCTGCACGGTCACGCTGACCACCCTCCCCGCCACCCGGACGTGCTGGCGGGCCCGGACCTGCCCGATCGGCGTGACGCCGGGAACCCCACCGCGCACGGTTCGGTCGATGGCGTCCTCCTCCTTCTCCGCCTCGCTCTCGGGCACGACCGGGATGGCGTCCCGGTCTTCGTCCGCCGCGTGCGCCGGCTCCGATTCACCGGTCTTCTGGGCGTCGTCCCCGAGGACGGCCAGGATCTCCGACTCCACCGCGGCGAGCCTGCTCCGGTGCTGGGCCCGCGTCTCGGCCAGGCGACGCTCCCGCAGCTCGGCGTCCACATCGAAGGGCACGATGGTCGCGCTCACGTTCGGCAGCCGGCTCAGCGCGCCGGCGATGCGCTCGCCGACGGCGTCGTGCAGGAAGCGGCTCCAGGCCCGCTGGTAGGAGCGGCGGGGGAGGAGGACCGTGACCTGGGTCCGCCCGTCCAGCTCGGCGTCGGCCCGTTCCAGGGCGGCGCGCACGACGCGGCGGTCGGGACAGTCGGCCAGCTCCAGCGGCAACCGGCTCAGGCCGAGCCGGCTCCAGCGCTCCTGCAGGGCGTCGGCCACAGCGGTGTCGATGACGAAATGGACGGCGCGCAGGTCGTTCACGGACAACGTGCGGGCGTACTGGATGGCACGGGCGGTCGCCAGATCGAGGCGGTCGACGAAGATCAGCGCGACGCTGCGTGGCAGCGGCCTGGCCTCGGCCGCGGCCTCCGCCGCCGTCTCGCCGAGCACCGACGCCTCCTCCTCGTAGCGGCGGTGGAGCCGGTTCAGGCCGTACCACATGACCGGGAAGAGGACCACCACGGCCCACGCCCCCTGCGTGAACTTCGTGACGGCGAAGATGATGACGACGGCGAAGGAGAGGATGGCGGCGAAACCGTTGATGCAGAGCTTGAGCGGCCAGTGGCGCTCCTTCAGCCGGAGGTGGTGCTTGCTCATGCCCGCCCCGGCCATGGTGAAGCCCGTGAACACGCCGATGGCGTAGACGGCGACGAGCGAATCCACCCTGGCATCGGTGAGGAGCAGCAGGAGGATGGAGAAAAAGGCGAGGACGATGATCCCGTTGGAGAACACCAGGCGGTGCCCGCGCTTGGTGAGCTTGCGGGGAAGGAAG
>WQVT01000356.1 GCA_009785715.1 Acidimicrobiaceae bacterium
GTCATCACCTTCGTGCGCGAGATCGAGCACCTCGACTTCGCCGAAGCCGTGGAGTTCCTGGCGGGTCGCGCCGGGATCGCCCTGCGCTACGACGAGGCGCACACCGGCCGCGACCACCAGCGGCGGACCCGGATCCACGAGACCCTCGAAGCCGCCGTCGAGTGGTATCACCGGCGGCTCCTCGAGGCGCCCGACGCCGCAGCGGCGCGGGCCTACCTGCGGCGCGAGCGCGGCTACGACGGGGAGGTGGTACGGCGCTACCGCCTGGGGTGGGCGCCCGAGGGCTGGAGTGAGCTGGTTCGCTCGCTCGGCGTGGCACCCGCCACCCTGGCCGACGCGGGCCTCGCCTACGTCAACGACCGGGGGAGCTACACGGACTCTTTCCGGGCCCGGCTGCTGTTCCCGATCTTCGAGCCGGGCGGGCGTCCGGTCGGCGCCGGCGGGCGGATCCTCCCCGGCGGCCGGCCCCCGAAGTACAAGAACACCACCGGCACCGCCGTCTACGACAAGAGCCGCACCCTCTACGGGCTGAACTGGGCGAAGGGTGCCGTCGTCGAGCGGGGCCAGGTCGTCGTCTGCGAGGGCTACACCGACGTCATCGGCCTGCACGGCGCTGGGGTGGGCGAGGCGGTCGCCACCTGTGGCACGGCCCTCGCCGACGGCCACATCCGGAGCCTCACCAACTTCGCGCGGCGGATCATCCTCGCCTACGACGCCGACGCCGCGGGGCAGTCAGCAGCGGACAAAGTCGCCGGATGGGAGCAGCGCTTCGAGGTCGACATCCGCGTCGCGGCCCTCCCCCAGGGGTCCGATCCGGCGGACCTGGCACGCACCGATCCGGACGCGTTGCGCGCTGCCATCGAAGACGCCCGCCCGTTCCTGGCCTTCCGCCTGCAGCGGCTCTTCGCCCGTTCCGACCTGGCAACGGTGGAGGGGCGGGCCCGGGCGGCGAGCGAGGCCGCGCAGATGATCGCCGCCCACCCGAACGGCATGGTCCGGGACCAGTACCTGATGGAGGTGGCCGACCGCTGCCGTGTCGAGCCGGCCCGCCTGCGCCAGCAGCTCGCCGCCGCCGGATCCGAGGGTCGCAACGACGGCCGCCAGACCAACGACAATCGGGCCGGCAGCAGTCGCCGGCCCGGCGCGACGGCGCACGGGCCGAACTCCGAGCCGACCGAACGGCCCGCAGGTTCTGCGCCGACCGATGCCGTGCTCGGCGTCGCCGAGCAGGACGGCGTCCGGGCCCTCGGCACCGTCCCGGCGGTCGAGCTCGAGGCGCTCCGGCTCGCCGTCCAGCGCCGCGAGATGGTGGGGGACCGGCTCGATCTGGTCCTTTTCGGTCACCCCCTGTCGCGCTCGGCCTTCACCGCCTTGTGCCAGGCGGCGAGTGTGCAGGGAGCGATCGACATCACCGACGCACAGACGGCCTCGTTGCTCGGCCGGTTGGCGGTCGACCCCGACGAGGGCGACCTCGACTCGGTGGTGCTTCGCCTCGTCGAGCGCGCCGGCCTCGACGCGGTGGCCGGGTTGCGGGCGGAACTGCGCTCGAGCGACGACCCCGAGCAGGCCGCCGGCTACAGCGAAATCATCGGCTGGTTGAAGCTGGCGATCGAGATGTTGCGCGCCGAGGACGCCGACGGCGGCCCGCAATTGGCACGGGAGGCGGAGAATCGACTGGTACGGTGGTTGATCGACCGGGAGGAAGCCCGGCAAACCGACGAGTTCCACGAGGGGGGAACGGCGATTCGCGACCAGGACGGCGGCCGGATCGGATCGCTGGGGATGGCTGGCGATGCTCGGGGGATCATGAGCGTGGCCGAGCCGTGAGCGTCTGGTTGCGTCGATCGGTGAGTGGCCCCGGGGGGTGAGCGACGTCCAGCAAGTGACCGGACCGTTCACCTCGGAAGGTGGACCGACCGCTGATTTTGTTGCCCTGCTCCTGATCGGCAGGGAGCGGGGGTACCTCACGCCCGACGACGCCATGGCGGTGCTCGAATCGGTCGAGCTCTCGCCGGAGCTGATCGACGCCGTGATCGGGCGTATTCGCGCAGCGGGAATCGAGTGGCGCGAGGACCACGACAGCGACCTCACCGGTGAGATGGCGGCCCTGACGGATCCCCGCGGGGGTGACACCGCCGAGGCGCCTTCCTCGGTTGCCTCCGGCGATGCCGCCGCAATCGATGCCGCCGCGATCGAGGCCATCGCCATCGACGCCGTCGATCCTGCCTCCCTCTCGGATGAGCTGGCGCGCCTCTCCGCGCCGGGCTCGTCCCGCCACCGCCGGCGGGGCCCGATCGGCGAACGGCGTCTGGACCTCGACCCCTCCACGGGCGGCAGCGCCGACCCCGTCCGGATGTACCTGAAGGAGATCAGCAAGGTCCCGCTCCTGAACCGGGCGGAGGAGGTGATCCTGGCCCGTTGTGTCGAGCTCGGGCTGGCCGAAGAGGCCGACCAACGCGCCCAGGTGGAGGGGATGGCGGCCAAGCGGATCCTGGTCGAATCGAACCTGCGCCTCGTGGTCTCCATCGCCAAGCGGTACCGCAGTCGAGGCATGGCGTTCCTCGACCTGATCCAGGAGGGGAACGTCGGGCTCATGAGGGCGGTCGACAAGTTCGACTACACGAAGGGCTTCAAGTTCTCCACCTACGCGACCTGGTGGATCCGTCAGGCCATCACGCGGGCGATCGCGGACCAGGCCCGGACGATCCGGATCCCCGTGCACATGATCGAGACCATCAACCAGGTGGTGCGCGTCCAACGCCAGTTGCTCCAGGACTTCGGACGCGAGCCGAGGGTCGAGGAGGTGGCGACCCGCTGCGACATGACGCCGGCGAGGGTCAGGGAGATCCTCCGGATCAGCCAGGAGACCGTCTCTCTCGAGCAGCCGATGGGGGAGGACGACTTCAGCCTGTCCGACCTGATCGAGGACGTCGGGGCCATCGCTCCGGCGGAAGCCGCCACCCGCGCCATGCTGAACGAGGCCGTCTACCACGCCCTCGGCGAGCTCTCCCCCCGCGAGCAGCGGGTGGTCCGGCTGCGCTTCGGCCTCGACGACGGACACATGCGCACGCTGGAGGAGGTGGGCAAGGAGTTCGGGGTGACCCGCGAGCGGGTTCGCCAGATCGAGGCCAAGACGCTGGCCAAGCTCCGCAGCCCCACCCGCAGCGCGCAGCTGCGGGCCTACCTCGACGCCGACTGACGCCGATTGACGCCGACGAGCGGCGCCACCGGGCACGACTCAGCCGCGTCCCGGGGGAGTGGTAACTTCGTCACGCCCACGTTCCGGGGTAGCTCAATCGGCAGAGCAAATGACTGTTAATCATTAGGTTGAGAGTTCGAGTCTCTCCCCCGGAGCAAACGGAGATCCTTTCGCCGATCCCTCCGGTTGCGGAGCGACAGAACTGCTCCTAGCGTCAGCGCAGAAGTGCCAACTGTGCCCGGGTACGGGCTGCGACGTCGCCCCTCGCGACTACAAGGAGATCCGTGAGCTACTCCCTGCCTGAACTGCCTTACGACTACTCCGCCCTGGAACCCCACATCTCCGGGCAGATCATCGAGTTGCATCATGACAAGCACCACGCCACCTACGTGGGCGGCGCAAACACCACCGTCGACAAACTCGCCGAGGCGCGCGATGCCAACGACTTCGGCTCCATCGTCGGCCTGGAGAAGACGCTGGCCTTCAACCTCTCGGGTCATGTGCTCCACTCCATCTACTGGAAGAACATGAGCCCCGACGGCGGTGGGGAGCCCGAAGGGGAACTGGCGGCCGCGATCACCGAGGACTTCGGTTCCTTCGCCGGCTTCAAGAACCAGCTCACCCAGACCACGGCCACCGTGCAGGGCTCGGGCTGGGGGGTCCTCGCGTGGGATCCGTTGGGCCAGCAGCTGATCGTCCAGCAGGTCTA
>WQVT01000357.1 GCA_009785715.1 Acidimicrobiaceae bacterium
ACCGGGCGCGATCGACCCGGTAGAAGCGTTCGAAGATCCGTTCCTGCTCCCGCCGCGGGATACCGACCCCCTCGTCGGAGACCGCCACCGTGACCCAGTACTCGTCGCCGCTTGTGACCACCCGGACGAGCGAGTGGTCGTCGGAGTACTTGACCGCGTTCTCCACCAGGTTGCCGATGGCGGAGATCAGGTCGCGACGATCACCGTGGACGACCAGGTCGGGAGAAGACTCCGTGACGTCGATCTTGATCTGACGGCTGTCGGCCATCGGTCGGAGCGGATCGATCGCCTGGCGGACCAGGACGGTGAGTGAGTTGGCCTCCTGAACGGTCCCGTCGTTGACCTCGATCCGGGACAGGTCCAGCAGATCGTCGATGATCCGGCCCAACCGGGCCGCCTCGGTGGAGACCCGGCCTGCCAGCCTGGCCACCACCTCGGGGTCCTCCTCCCCGTCGAGGGTCTCGGCGAGCAGGCTCAGCGCCCCGACGGGCGTCTTCAGCTCGTGGCTGACGTTCGCCACGAAGTCACGGCGGACCGATTCCAGCCGGCGACGCTCGGAAACGTCCTCGATGACCGCGACGGCGCCGAGGCCGCGGCCGTCGTCGTCGGTCACCGGCCAGGCCCGGATGACCAGGTTCCGCCGGGTCGGGGAGAACAGCTCGAGCATCTGCTCGGGCCGGTCGCCCTGGCGGGCCGCGGCGAGGGCGTCGGCCACCGCCCGCACGGCAACCACGTCCCCGAGGCGCCCACCACCGAGCGCGACGGCCTTCGAGTTCCGGTACACCTCGAGGCCGGATTCGTCGCAGACGATGACCCCCTCCGCCACCCAGTCCAGGGCGCCCCGCAAGCGGGCGGTGAAGGAGTCGGCGTGCTGCAACTGCTCCGAGGCCCGCTCGGCGGCCAGCGTCACCCGCTCCACAAGCGTGGCGTCGGCGTCATCGGACCGCAATGCGGCTCCCGTCTGGTCCATCAGGACATCCAGAGCGCCTTGCAGACGCCGCTGATCCGCTCGCCGCGTCATGGCGCTCAAGCCCCTACTGCCCTGCTGCTGCTGCTCATCAGGTCTTTCATGCTGGCCCCACAGCTGCTTGCCTGCTGTCCTGAGAGCACGGTAGGTGCCTCCAATGATGACCTTTTGGCTTACAGGTTTCATTGGGGTGAACGGAGGCGGAACACTGGGAGACAGGGTACGACGCCCTCACATCATGCGAGGTCGATAGCCACCCTCAGCGGTCTCGTCCGAATCGGGTGTCCTTCCAGTGGACACTAGATGAATAGAAAATGAATACCTCACCCCCGAGACAGGCGACGGGCGGCGAGCTCCGCGTAGAGCGTGGTACCGCGGGCGAGCACACGGTCGTCGAAGGCGGCATGGGCCGAGTGGTTGTCCGCCAGACCCACGCCGTCGGATCCGGCCGGGGACGCCCCGAGGAAGACCATCGCCCCGGGCACGGCGTCGATGACCCGGGAGAAGTCCTCGGCGCCGGCGATGGGGTGCTGCATGGGCACGAACTCCTCCGGCCCGAACACGTCCGCCACCGTGGCCGCCGCGAACGCCGCCTCGTCCTCCGCGTTGACGGTGACCGGGTACTGGTAGGTGTAGGACGTGTCCACCTCCAGGCCATAGCCCGAGGCGATGCCCTGGCAGAGCCGGGCGAGGCCGCCGGAGATCCTTCGCTGCACGTCCGGGGTGAAGGTCCGAACGGTTGCCTCGAGCCAGGCCTCCTCGGGGATCACGTTGTAACGGTTGCCGGCGTGCACCTGGCCGACCGTGATCACCGCCGGATCGAAGGCGCTGACGTTGCGGGTCAGGAACGTCTGGAGGGCGAGGACCATCTCGCAGGCGGCCGGGATGGGGTCGCGTGCGTTGTGCGGAGCCGAGGCGTGGCCGCCGGTGCCGCGCACCGTTGCGTTGAAGATGTCCGACGCCGCCAGCAGCGGGCCCGGCCTGCTGGCGAAGACTCCGTGGCGCCAGCCGCTCGAGAAGACGTGTATGGCGTAGGCCGCCACCGCGCGCGTGCCGCTGGCATCGAGCACCCCCTCGTCGATCATCGCCCCCGCGCCGTTGAACCCCTCCTCGCCGGGCTGGAACATGAACACGACGTCGCCCGCCAGCCGGTCCCGCGCTGCGGCCAGGAGGTGGGCGGCTCCGATCAACATCGACGTGTGGAGGTCGTGGCCGCAGGCATGCATGGTCCCCTCGGTCCCCGACCGGAAGGGCACGTCGACGGCCTCGGTGACCGGCAGGGCGTCCATGTCCCCGCGCAACAACACGGTCGGCCCGCTCCCGCCACCGCGCAGGACGGCGGTGACCGAGGTCAGCCCGTCCCCCGTCCGCACCTCGAGCGGCAGGCCGGAGAGGGCGTCGAGGACCCGAGCCTGGGTGCGGGGCAGGTGGAGGCCGAGCTCGGGCTCCCGGTGGAAGGCGTGGCGCAGTTCGGCCAGGTCCGAGGCCATCCGTTCCGCCTCGTCGATCAGGCTCATGGGGAGATCTTGCCCGATCGAATGTCCTGGCCGCCGGAGGAAGCACCAAGGCTTCGCACTCAGGGCCGGACGGATTGACTACGCTCTGGGACAGAGGGGCAGCACCGAGTCTGGCAGTTCCCTCCGACCCAAAGGGTCAAAAGGCCGCGACCTGGCTGATCCTCAGGTTGATACAGGCCAAGAAAGGAGGGGATCGCCATGGCAACAGGCACCGTGAAGTGGTTCAACGGTGACAAGGGCTTCGGCTTCATCACGCAGGATGGCGGCGGCCCTGATGTGTTCGTGCACTTCAGCGCCATCGCCGGCACCGGCTATCGCAACCTCGATGAGGGGCAGAAGGTCGAGTTCGAAACCAACCAAGGACCGAAGGGCCTCCAGGCCGCGAACGTCCGCGTCATCTGAAACGTCGCAGTTCTGAACGTTTCAGCTATCTGATCCTCTGCGGGGTCCCGGCTGCGCCTTCGGGCGTCACCCGGGGCCCCGCAGCGCGCCCGCGGACGTTTTTCTCGGCGCCGCAGACGGGGTGACGGTCGTTCCCGGCGCCACCGGGGGCTGGGACAGGGCGTAGTCCAGCATCGACAGGTAGACCTCCATGATCCGCGGCCCGTAGGCGGGATCGCTCGCCCACTTGCCGGTGAGCGAATTCCAGGTCCCACAACAGCCGCGGTCGACTTCGGTTGCCGGGTCGAGCGACTGGAGGGCGAGGGGCTGGGGGAGGCCGGAGGCCGAACTGGCGTCGGCGTAGGTGCGGAGCAGTTCGAGCTGCCCGATGACGCCGTCCCTGGGGCTGGCAAACCGGTCGCCGGCACCACAGGCGTCACAGTGGCCGATGCCCGCGTAGTTGTTGCGGGCGATGGCGTCCGGAGAGGAGAAGCCGGCGGTCTCGAGAATCGCCTGGGCGAAGGCGACGTCGCCTCGCACGCCCTCGATCGCCCCGTTGGCGAGGTACCAGTCGATGAGCTGAGAAATCTTCGCCTTGGCGTGGTTCGTGTAGCCGCTCTGGTTGAACCACCCGAGGAGTTGTGCGGCGTCGAGCGCCGGGGGGCCGAGGATGCTGGGCCCGCCCACGAGCGGGCCCGAAGGATCTTTCGCCTGCAGCTCGGGCGGGTCGACCGCCGCTTCGGCTGCCGCCTGGGCATGTCGGGCGGCGGTGAGCCGGACCTGGGCCTTGCCGACCCCGGCCATGGCGGCGGCGACCTTGGTCTTGGCGCCGGCAACCGCCGTTCTTGCTGCCTTCCTCCGTGCCCGGTCGACCCGGAGCTGGGCCTCGTCGGCGTGGATCCTGGCGCCGAACCGGGCCTCCTGGCGTGCCGTGGCGCTGACCCGGGCTGCGTCGTGACCCGCATTCGTCCCGGTCGTGCTCTCGGCGACCGCCAGGCCCACCGCGGCGTCGACGCCCTTCTGTGGCGAGAGCGAACCACG
>WQVT01000358.1 GCA_009785715.1 Acidimicrobiaceae bacterium
GAGCTGAGAGGAGGCGCGGAGTGGACCAGCGGTGGGGAGCTCAGTACTGGGTAGCAAGGCGCTCCCCGTCGATGCAACTGCGGATCGGCCACGCCGAGCGGGAGCGCACGGCGGAGGAGCTGAAGCAGCACACCCACGACGGCCGGCTCGAGCTGCACGAGTTCGAGGAGCGGGTGGGGAGGGCGTTCGCCGCAAAGACCCAGGCCGACCTGGCCGTGTTGACGGCCGACCTGCCGCCGCTCTACGCCGTCTACAACGACCGGCCGAAGCGCCAGCGTGCACGCCGTGGCGGGATCTTCCACTACGCCGCCATGAGCGCCATGTCTTCCTACCTGACGATGTGCTTCCTGATGATCCTCATCTGGGCCATCACGGGCTTCGGCTACTTCTGGCCGGTCTGGATCATCGTCCCCTGGGGCTTCATGCTGTGCCGCTCGCTCCTCGTCGGGCGGCTCGCGCGCCACCGCCGCTCGGAGAGCAGGGCGCATCGCGCCGCCAGCCGCGCCCATCGAGCCGACCGGGCTACCTGGTACTGAGCCCCCGGCGGCGCCCCCCTTCGACGACCACCCGCAACGCCGCGAACTCGTCGGCCAGCGAGGCGGCGGTGTAGTGGGCGTTGAGCCCGCTGGGGTTGGGCAACACCCAGATCCCTGACGGTCCCAAGCGATCCGCTTGCCGGCCGATCACGGCCGCCGGCCGGCCGAACCCCGCGCGGTACGCCGTGATCCCGACCACGGCAAGCCACGCAGGACGCAGCCGCGAGACCTTCTCCGCCAGGGCCGCCGCACCCCGCCGGAGCTCGTCGGGGGCCAGCTCGGCGGCCCGGGCCGTCGCCCGGGAGACCAGGTTCGTGATGCCGAGCCCGTAGGCGAGCAGCTCGTCCTGGCGGTCGGGACCCAAACGGACCGGGACGAGGCCGGAATCGTGGAGCGCCGGCCAGAAGCGGTTGCCTGGACGTGCGAAGTGGCGGTTGACGGCGGCCGACCACAGGCTCGGATTGATGCCGCAGAACAGCACCCGGAGTCCCGGGGCGATGACGTCGTCGATGGTCCGGTCCCTGGCGGCGGCGAGGTCGGCGGCGTTCGGTCGCGGTCGGGGGTCGCCGGCTCTGGCCATGCCCCAGTGTGACGCCAGCCAGTGTGACGTCGGTCCCGCCGGGAACAAGCCACTCTCTGAGACAATGGAGGGCGTGCCCGAACCCCATTCCCCCGCCGCCCCGGCAGCCGCCCCCGCCGGCACACCTGAGGCGGAGCACGAGCCCGCCGGCAAGCCCCGCGAGGCCTGTGGCGTCTTCGGGGTGTACGGCCCCGGCCGTTCGGTGGCACACCTGACCTTCGACGGCCTCTTCGCCCTCCAGCACCGCGGCCAGGAGTCGGCAGGCATGTCGGTGAGCGACGGCAGCGAGCTCCTCACGGTGAAGGACATGGGGCTGGTCAGCCAGGTCTTCAACGAGTACCGCCTCGCCGGCATCACCGGCGACCGCGCCATCGGCCACACCCGCTATTCGACGACGGGGACATCCACGTGGCACAACGCCCAGCCCGTCTACCGGGCCGGTGGAGACACCGCGTTCGCCTTGGCGCACAACGGCAATTTGACCAACCTCGACGGGCTGTCTGCGGAAGCGGGCATGTTCCCGGACACCCACGCCAACGATCGGGACTCGACCTCCGACAGCGACATGATCGCCGAGCTGCTGGCGCAGCACCTCGACCGTCACCACGGCGAGGACCTGGTCGACGCCCTGATGGCCGTGCTGCCCAAGCTGGCCGGGGCCTTCTCGCTGGTGCTGCTCGAGACCGACCGGGTGATCGGCGTCCGGGATCCCAACGGGTTCCGGCCCCTGTGCCTCGGCAAGCTCGACGAGGAGGGGTGGGTGCTGGCGTCGGAGAGCCCCGCCCTCGACGTGGTGGGCGCCCCGTTCGTGCGGGAGCTCGAGCCCGGCGAGCTGCTGGTCATCGAAGCCGACGGGCAGCGCAGCCTCCGGCCCTGGCCGCCCGAGGCGATCGACCCCAAGCTGTGCATCTTCGAGTTCGTGTACCTCGCCCGGCCCGACACCCGCCTGTACGGTCAGGAGCTGCACCACGCACGGATCCGGATGGGCGAGATGCTGGCGGAGACGGCGCCGATCGACGCGGACATGGTGATGGGGGTACCCGACTCGGGGCTGCCGGCGGCCGAGGGGTACGCCCGACGCTCGGGGATCCCCTACGGCCAGGGGCTGGTCAAGAACCGCTATATAGGCCGCACCTTTATCGCCCCCGATCAGGTTCAGCGCTCGGAAGGCGTGCGCCGCAAGCTGAACCCGTTGCGCGACGCCATCGCCGGGCAACGCCTCGTCGTGGTCGACGACTCGATCGTCCGTGGCACCACGACCCGGGCGCTGGTCCGCATGCTTCGGGAGGCGGGCGCCACGGAGGTCCACCTGCGGGTCTCGTCCCCGCCCTACCGCTGGCCCTGTTACTACGGCCTCGACACCGGCAGCCGGTCCCAGCTCATCGCCGCCAACCTCGACGTGAGCGAGATCTGCGAGTACGTCGGCGCCAACAGCCTCGCCTACCTGAGCCTGGAGGGGCTGAAGGAGGCGACCGGGGCGCCCCGCGCCGGCTTCTGCGACGCCTGCCTGACCGGGAACTACCCGGTTGCGGTGCCCAAGACCGACGTCGAGATGGCATTTCTGGGCACGCCCATCACACGTGCCAGCTGATCCAGCCCAAGGGTCGGGCAAAGTGCCGTTGACGTACGCCGGCTCAGGTGTCGATATAGACGCCGCCGATGCTGCCATCGACGCCATGCGTGAATTGGTCGCCTCAACGACCAACCGCCCGGGTGTGCTGGGGACGATCGGGGGGTTCGGCGGGCTCTTCGCCCTTCCCGGCGGGTACCGCGAGCCGGTGCTCGTCTCGGGGACGGACGGGGTGGGCACCAAGATGGCAGTGGCAGAGGCCGTGGGGCGCTTCGACACCGTCGGCATCGACCTCGTGGCGATGTGCGTGGACGACCTGGTGTGCTGCGGCGCCGAGCCGTTGTTCTTCCTCGACTACCAGCTGCACGGCCGGATCGACCCCGAACAGGTCCGCCAGCTGATGAGCGGGATCGCCGCCGGCTGCCGGACGGCCGGATGCGCCATTCTCGGCGGCGAGCTGGCGGAGCACCCGGGCCTCATCCGCCCCGGCGAGGTCGACCTCGCGGGGTTCGCCGTGGGGATCGTCGAGCGGGACCGCCTGCTCGACGGGCCCGCTCACACGGTCGCCGGCGACGTGCTTATCGGACTCGCCTCGCCCGGCCTCCGCTCGAACGGGTACTCGCTGGCCCGGGCCGCGCTCCTTGACCGGGCGGGCCGGGCGCTCGACGGGCCGGCGTGGACGGGCGCCTCGGTATCGCTGGCCGACGAGTTGCTGCGGCCGTCGGTGATCTACACCCCGGCGGTGCTCGACGTGCTGGCCGAGGTGGAGGTCCACGCCGTCGCACACATCACCGGCGGCGGGCTCCCCGGCAACCTGCCCCGGGTGCTCGCCACGTCGGTCGACGCCGTCGTCCACCGGGACCGCTGGAGGGTGCCGCGCATCTTCGACGAGGTCCAGGCCGCCGGCTCGGTGAGCGACGAGGAGATGGTCCGGGTGTTCAACCTGGGGATCGGGATGGTGCTCGTCCTCCCGCCTTCGTCGGTCGACGGGGCGGTCAGGGGTCTGGATGCCGCCGGGCACGAGCCGGCGGTGATCGGGGAGCTGGTGACGGGGGAGCGTCGGGTCCGGCTCGTCTGATCCCGTCGGACCGCAGGCCCACCGCCACCCTCGTTAACTGTGCCGTAAACCGTCTATATGGCAGGTTATGGCACCGTTAACGTCGGCCAGCGGTGTCGGGACTCCGCCATGGGCCATGATTGAGGCCGTGCCCAGCCCCGCC
>WQVT01000359.1 GCA_009785715.1 Acidimicrobiaceae bacterium
ACCGAAATCGAGCACATGGACCGAAATCGAGCACATGATTGGCGGTCTCGAGGGGTCCGCCACCAGGAATCGCTCACAGGTTCCCGCGAACAGCACAGACGCCCCATGCCGTGGACTGCCACCGTCTCGAGCTAGGGCCGGCGCCTCTTCACCGCCCGCCATTCGGCGTGATTGCGGACTCGCTACTCCACCTTCTGCGAGCGGAAGGTGCGGGAAAGGGCGGCCATGCCGGCGGTCCCGGCCGCAACGGACTGCTGCTGGCCCTGGCCGTTTTGCTGCTGGCCTTGCCCGTTCCCCGGCGCCACCGGTGCCGGGGACACCGACTGCACGCTTGACGCGGAGCACACGGCGGCCGGATCGAACGACGCCGTGCCAGTGAGGACCTCGCCAAGCGTTTCCTGAGGCGGGCTGATCAGCGGGCCGATGACCTGCGCGCTGGTCGGGATCGCGCTCGGGGCGACCGGCTTCGGCAGCGGAGTCTTCCGCAACACGTTCCCGAGGTTCTTGGCGTTGGCATCGCGGGCGGTGAGCGGCGTGAGGCCGAAGGTCGACTCGATCAGCGCCAGCGTCGAACAGTGCTCGTACGGCCCGTCGCCGACCACACGGGCAGGGGCGAGGTTCGAGACCACGATCGCGGGCACCCTGACCCCGAGCTGGGTGTAGTCGGGGATCGTCTGGCCGTCGACCGTTCCGCTGTCCCCGGTGTGGTCGACGTTCGCCGGGTTGGTGTCGTCGATGACGTGCGGCGGAGGGACGTGGTCGTAGAAGCCGCCCCACTCGTCGAAGGTGACGACGAAGACGGTGCTGTCGAGCAGGCCGTTGTCGGCCAGGGCGTGATAGGCGTCGGCGATGAACCTCTCTCCCAGGCGGATGTCGGCGAGGGGGTGGTCGTCGGCGGAGGTGCCGGTGCCCTCGTTGTCGAATGCCGGGTCGATGAAGCAGACGTTGGGCAGCGTCCCGTTGGCGCAGGCCGTGACGAAGTCGGTCCCGGAACTGAGCGCTGCGGTGGAGGCATCCGCCGGCGAGAAGGGGTGGAAGAACGGCAGGTACTTGAAGTCGAAGGTGGAGATGCCCCACAGGGCGAGGAAGGGGCTGTCCCGGTAGTAGTAGCCGCCGGTCGGCACGCCGTTGGTGTTGGCGATGGGCGACAGCTGGTCCCAGATCGTCGGCAGTGAGGAATTGGCCTCGGAGTTGTGGTCCCGGTCGGTCTGAGCGGCGTGCTGGTAGAAGCGGTTCGGGAAGGTCTCGCCGGCGAAGGAGCAGAAGTAGCGGTCGATGGTCGTGTAGTTCTGGGCCAGAGCGCCGGTCACGGGCAGATCCGGCAACGCCTTCTCCGTGCCGTCGCGGTTCAGGTTCGTGTAGAACCCGATGGGGAAGGTGTTGGCGACGGCGGGGGTGACGCCGGGGTTGTTCGGCGGGGTGGTCGGCCGCTGCAGGAACCCGTCCATCGCGCCGAAGTTGTGCTCGATCAGGAAGCCTTCCCAGCTGTGGTCCGGGTCGCTGTAGCCGCACCCCTGGTAGTCGGGTGCCAGGGGATAGTTGGGATAGGTGTTCCCGTCCGTCGACTTGAACGTCAGGTCCTGACGCCCGTCGGCCGCAGGGAGCCACCCGAGGAAGTGGTCGAACGAGCGGTTCTCCATCATCAGCACGACGATGTGGCTGATCCCATCGGAGCCGGCCGCGTTGAGCGCCGGGGTGGCGTTGGCCAGGGCCTGGGAGAGCAGTTCGTTGCCCGTGACGGCAAGGCCGGCCGACGCACCGAGGAGCTGGAGAAAGCGGCGACGTGAATAGAGCATCGGCGCAGTGTCTGCCCCCCTGGTGAACGCAGGGTCGACGGGAGCCGACGCCAAGGTGCACGCCCGGCAATTTTCTGAGGGGTCGCCGCTCAGCACTGGTGTCCCTCCCTGATGACACATAGACGCGAGATGGCGCTATGGTCCGAGCCGCCTGTGACAACAGTCTCAACACTTTTGTGTACGAGATGTGTTGGTATATCGTCTACAACTGACCGACACCGGGGGGTGCCGGCCTGAGCCTTGGGGGCAGTCGTGCGAGTCAGAAGCCGAATCAAAATCACCGTTGCCGGGGTGGCGGTCCTGGCGATCCTCGGTGGGTTGCAGTTGGGCGCACGACCGGCAGGCGCGCAGCCGGCCAGCGGAGGGACGCTGACGGTCATCGAGTCCACGGCGAGCTACGGCAACTTCCCCGGCCTCGACCCGGCCACCGACACCTCCGACGCCGTCGACCACGACTACATGAACGCCATCTACGGCGAGCTGTTCAGGCAGGGTCCGAAGGGGAACCTCCCCGACCTGGCCACCGGCTGGAAGATCTCCAAGGACCTGAAGACGGTCGACATCTTCCTCCGCCACGGGGTCAAGTTCACCGACGGGACGCCGTTCAACTCGCAGGCCGTGCTCTTCAACCTCAAGCGGGACCTGAACCCGGCGAACGGCTGCATCTGCCTGCCGAGCTTCCCCGTCTCCTCGATGTCGGCGCCGAACCCCTACGAGGTGACCCTCAAGCTCACCAAGCCTTTCGCCCCGATCATCAGCGCCTTCATCGCATCGGCCCCGAACTGGATCGTCTCGCCGACCGCGCTCGCCAAGGAGGGTGAGAAGCAGTTCGCGCTGAAGCCGGTGGGGGCCGGGCCGTTCGAGGTGAAGTCGATGGTGCCGAGCACCAGCCTCGTTCTGACGAAGAACCCGAACTACTGGCAGAAGGGCGCCCCCAAGCTCAACCAGATCGACTTCACGGTCGTCGGGAGCGACCAGAGCGCCTACGACGCTCTGCGTGCCGGCCAGGGCCAGGTGTACGAATCGTTCGACACCTATTCGCTGATTCCCAACCTGAAGGGCGTGAAGCTGACCCCGATCATCCCCTCGGGGACGGGCGCGAGCGCCGTGCAGCTCAACACGACGGTGGCTCCGTTCAACAACATCAAGGCCCGCGAGGCCATGTACTACGCCACCAACCCTGGGCCGATCAACAAGGCCCTCTACCTCGGCCGGGCGACTCCTACCCAGTCCCTGCGTGGCCCCGGTGAGCTGTTCTACGAACCGAAGGTCCCGGGCTACCGGACCTACAACCTGGCCAAGGCCAAGGCCCTCGTTCAGCAGGTCGGAGGCATCAATGTCACGATGCCCACCCTGTCGTCGTCGACCTCGCTCGCCGAGGCCCTGATCGGCGAGTGGAGCCAGGCGGGCATTCATGTCACCTTCAAGCCGGAGAGCTTCGAGGACAACAACGCCGACTACACGAGCAACAACTGGCAGGTGAAGCTTGCCGCCGGGGGCGGTTACGACCCGGGCATCCTGCTCGGCCTGCAGTTCTGGTACGCCTCGCACGCCCCCTTCACCGGGATCAAGGACCCGAAGCTCGACGCCATGATCAACGAGGGCGTGGCGGTGTCCTCCAACCAGGCCCGGGCCAAGGTCTACGGAAACATCTACAAGTACATCAGCGACCAGGCGTACTCGCCGGTGCTGTTCTTCGCCCCCTACTACGACCTCACCGTTCCGGGGGTGTCGGGGACGGGCCTCACGACGCAGGGCCCGGAGATCTTCTGGGACACGGTCTCCCTGAGCGGCAGGAAGAACTAGCGCCATGAGCTGAGGACGGCTTGGGCAGGCAGGGCCGGTAGGCCGCCTGCCCAGGCTCCCTCCTCGCCACGGTCGTCCTCATCGCACCGCCCGGTTCCCCTTGTTCGCCGGCGGGCGAACGGTGTACCCCGAACGGGGGCGCTAAGGTCCAGGGAGTCTGGCCGGGTTGTCGACGGAATAGACGGGCATATCGTGCACAAATCACCGGGCCGGGGGGCACCGGGGTGAGACTTGGGGGGCCAGTTGTGCGAATGAGAACGATGGTTGCGGTTGTCACGGCGCTGGCGCTCCTGTGCGCGC
>WQVT01000360.1 GCA_009785715.1 Acidimicrobiaceae bacterium
CAAGAGCCGCCGGGAGGTCGGTGCCGAGGGTCGCCACATCGGTCAACACCGCGGCGACCCCGGGGAGTCCGGCCAGGTCACGCAATGGTGACGGGCGGGGAGCCACGATAATGACGGGGCGCCTCCCGTCGTGCCGTCCCGACAGCGAGCGCACCGCCGTCGCCAGCGCGCTGCTCCGCCCCGACCGAGCCGGGCCGGCGATCACGAAGCCCGGGCCGGCGTCGAGGAGGTCGACGACGGCCGCTTCAAGCTCGTCGCCGCCCACCCCGAGGGTCACGAGGGCGTCCTCGCAACCGGTGGCGGAGTTCAGGGCGCGATCCGTGCTCGGCGGGGGACACGCTTCGCGCCCCGGACTGGTCGGGGCGGCGGAGTTCGGGGCGCGATCCGCCCCCGTCACCGGGGCCGCTTCGCGCCCTGAACCGGCGGCAGCCGTGACCGCCGCCAGACCGATCCGGTCGGGCAGGGGTTCCACCCGCCGTGCCCGCCGCCCAACCCGCGGCGCCGGCCACCGCTCCATCGCCGCTGCCGCCAGCAGCCGCAGCGCCTCGAGCTGGCCGGCCTCGCCGGCGTCCGGCCCGAGCGCGGCGATCTGGACCTCGTGTCCGGTCTGCGCCCAGATGGCGCGCCCGTTGGGCATCTCGGTGGGCACGTCCCGTGGGTTGAGGCCCATCAGGGCGACGTCGTTGCGGTCGGTCTGGCGGAGGACCAGCCGGGTCTCGATCGCGCTCGCCAGGCGGCTCGTGAAGGCGGTGCGGTCGCCGCTGATCACGAAATGGAGGCCAACCGCCGCCCCCTCACGGAGCAGTCGGTCCATCACGTCGACCAGGCGGCCGGCGTCGCGCTCGCTGTAGCGCCCGACGAAGGCATCGAACCGGTCGATGAGCACGACGACCGGAGGCCCGGTCACCCCGGCGCGGGTCCGGCTGCTCACCATGCCCGCCAGCAGGTCGATGAGCCGGCCGGTCCGCTCGGCGTCGTCACCGTTGACCACCGCGCCGACGTGGGGGAGGGCGGCGAGCGGCTCGAGCGCCCGGTTCCCGCAGTCGAGGGCGTAGAGGTGCAGGTCCTCGGGTCCGTTGGCCGCCACCAGGCCGGCGGCGATGGTGCGCAAGGCCGTGGAGCGGCCGCTGCGGATGGCTCCGATCACCGCCAGCGAGCCGGCCTGTCCGAGGTCGAGCGTGAACGGTTGTTGTTTCTGCGCCTCGGGCAGGTCGATGACCCCGACCGTGGCGCAGAGGGGGCAGTCGGCGGGCCGCAACGTCCCCACCGGGACCACGTCGGGCAACGGCGCCAGCCAGGGGCTCGGGGGCGTCGCGACCCCCTCGTCGCGGGCGGCGGTGGCGATGGCCTCGACCAGCAGGCTCAGGTCGCTCGGTCCGCTCGCTTCCGCCGAGTCCGACGACGCGGCGTCGGGCGGCGTGGCGCCGGCGGCGGCGAACGTCAGCGGTTCGACCTCGACGCCCGCCCGGGCGTCGGGGGCAACCTCCCCGGAGGTCCGGGCGCCGCCCACCCGCGCCGTCTGAAAGAGGGTGAGGTCGCGGTAGCCGGTCAGGGCATAGGCGCGGCCCGGGGTGTCGCGGCTCAGGCGGGCGGCATCGGGTACCTCTATGACGTCGCCGCTCTCGGTCGGGTTCGCCACCCGGAGGCAGATGCGCAGGTTCAGGTTGGCGCGCAGGTCGCCGGTGACCACGCCTCCCGGCCGCTGGGTGGCGAGGATGACGTGCACGCCGAGGCTCCGGCCACGCATGCCGATGCCGACCACCCCGCGGACGAACTCGGGGACCTCCTCGACCAGCGTGGCGAATTCGTCCACGACGATGGCCAGTCGGGGGAGGGCCGGCGCACGCGTCCCGTCGGTGCGCGCCCAGTACTCCTCGATGTCCTTGGCGCCGGCCTCCGCCAGCAACGTCTCCCGACGCTTCAACTCCGCCGTCAGTGACGCCAGCGCCCGGGCCGCCAGATGGCCGTCGAGGTCCGTGATCAGGCCGACGCAGTGGGGAAGGTTGCGGCAGTCCTTGAACGCGCTGCCTCCCTTGTAGTCCACGAGGACGAAGGACAGGGCGTCCGGGCGGTTGGCGAGCGCAAGGCTCGCGACGAGGCTCTGCAGCAACTCGGACTTGCCGGCACCGGTGGTCCCCGCGAGCAGCCCGTGCGGGCCGTCCCGGCGCAGGTCGATCGCAAACGGCCCCGTGGCGCTGGCCCCGATCACGGCCTCGGTCGACCGCCCGCCGGGCGATGCCGTCCAGGCCCGCAAGACGTCGGCGGGCGAGGGCTCGTCGAGTCCGAGCAGGTCGAGCAGCCCGACGGTGCGCGGCAGTTCGCCACTGGCGCCCCGCCGAGGTGCGAGGTCGACCACCGGCGCCAGCGCCCGGGCCAGCCGGGCAGCCGAGGTCGGGTCGATGCCATCGGCTATGACGCCCCTGACCGGCTCGGAGCCCTTCCGCCGTACCGCCACCCTCGAGGCCGATCCCGCCTCGGCCACCACGGTGACGTTGCACTCCTCGGGCAGGTTGTTGGCGTGCTCGTCGAGGCACAGGGCCAGCACCCCGACCTCGGGCCCCTGGCGGAGGATCTCGGCCACGCCGTCGAGTGCGCGGAGCTGCCGGGCACCGTCGATGACGACCACGACCCTGGCGCCGCGCACCGGTCCGGTCTGCAGCTGGGTGCGCGCCTGGTCGCGCCGCTCGTCGATCAGGCGCCGCAACGTCGCCAGCCGCGCCTCCACCTGGTGGCGCCCCGCACCGACCAGCCTGGCGCAACCCCACGAGGGGTCGGGCGGGACGAGGTGCGGCAGCCAGAGCGCCCATTCCCAGTCGTCGGTGCCGTCCTGACCGGTGAGGATCACGACGTGGACGTCGCCGGGGCCGTGAAGCGCTGCGACCTGGCAGATGGCCGCCCGTGCCCACGCCAGGGCGGCCGGGCGGGGACCGGCGATGCCGGCGACCCCGGCTTCGTCGAGCCCGTAGGCGGTGGGGACCAGGTGTGCCAGGGGAGTCTCGATATCGGTATCACCTATATCCCGGAAGTGGACGTTCGCGGGCGCGTCGGTCAGTCCTGCCCGCAGGCGAAGGAAGTCAGGGTCGTCGACGCGTCGTTCCCACAGCCGGGCGGTCGGCCCGGTGGCGATGCGGACGAGGGCGGCGGGATCCGGCAGTTCCGCCCGCCTCGCCAGCTCGTCGGCGGCCACGATCCCGGCGATGTTGCCGTCCAACTCGGCCTGGGCGGCCCGGAACCCGGCCAGCTCGACCCGGTAGGTCCGGCGGCCGTTGCGGCGGTCGCTCACGAAGTTGCCGACCATCATGATCGGCGAGAGGATCACGAAGGCGGCGAAGGCGATGGTATGGGTGAGGACCACCATCAGCGCCCCCATACCTATAGGCGCGAGCAATGACAGTAGGGGAAAGCGCCGCCCGGTGGGCTGCACGGGCTCGCGGGGCAGGCGAATCTCCGCTGCTGCGGCCCGGGCCGCGAGGCGGGGAGGGCGATTGAAACGACGCGTCCCGTCGTGCGCTGGGGGATCCAGCACCTGAGCGACCCTTTCCCCAACTCTGAGGGCGACCACCGAGTCTCCGATTTGGACGACGTCACCCGGCGTCAGGGCCTGGGGGGCCGTGATCCGCTGCCCGGCCCACCCGACCCCATTGCGAGAACCGATGTCCTCCACGACGCCGCCGGCGGCGGTGACCCTGATCCGGGCGTGGTGCCGGCTGGCGAGGTGGTCGTCGACCACCAGGGCGTTGTCGGGCTCGCGGCCGATCGTGACCACGGCACCCGGAGCCAGCGCCACCGCGCCGCCGGCGGCCGGACCGCCGACCACGGCAAGCTCGAACGCCGCGTTCGGGTCGGAGGGGGCGTGCACGGGGCGGCCCACCCC
>WQVT01000361.1 GCA_009785715.1 Acidimicrobiaceae bacterium
ACCACGACCACGACCACGACCACGACCACGGCGACCACGACCACGCCGGCGCAGTCGCGGAAGTGCCACACCCACAACGTCGCGTTCGTCGAGTCGGGCACCGTTGACGCCACGACCGCCTCGACCCTGGCCGCCGGCGCGAACGGCACCTGGTCCGGAACGGTCGTTGCCGATGTCACAAAGGCCAACCACTGGGCCGCCGGTGACAAGGGCAGGACGGTCACCTACACGTTCACCAGCGCGAACCTGCGGGTCAGGCTGCCCCGCGGTACCACCGGCCTCAAGGCCGGCGAGCGGGTCAAGCTGATCGGCAAGCTCGCCACCGTCGCCGAGAAGTGCCCGGCGCCGAGCACGGCGGCGACGCCGGTGTTCAGCAAGGTGATCGTTCACCCCGCCGCGGCGTAGCAGTTCGGACGTAGAACCGGAGGGGGTCGGGCCGGCGAGGCCCGACCCCCTCGTCCGGTGTAGAGGGGCCTCATATACGCGGGTGCGTCAGGCGTTCCAGCTCGCTCTGGGGGATTCGCCACGTTCCCCCGACCTTCCGTCCGGCGAGCGTGTCGTCGCGCAGCATCCTCCGCAGCGTCCTCGTGCTCTTGCGCAGCAGCAGCGCAGCCTCGTCCAGCGTGTACAGCCGCTGGACGCCGAAGTCTGTCGCGGTGATGTCGGCCAGCCGATCCATCACGCCCAGATACTCGATCCCGTCGCTCGCCATCATGCCGACGCGCTTCGTCCGGAACTGGACGATCAGCAGCTGACCTGTGCAGTCGAGCAGCCGGGCGCGTCCCTCGACCAGGCCTCGCACTCGGAGCTCGCGACTACGCCGCCTCCACGTTGGAGAAGTCACCTGGGGTGTTGGTGATCTCCGCGGCGATCACGATCTGTTCCTGATCGACGACCGCCTGGCCGTTGTAGCCCTGCACATAGCCGAGGTTCGCTTTCATCCGCTGACCGTCAGGGTCACTGACGCTGACCGCATCGTCCGGCGTCTCGCGCGCGCTCCACGGGTTCGGACGCTTGCCAAGCCTGCGACCCTTCCCTGGCACGACCGTGCATGCGGTAGTCCTCATAGGCACGGTTGGCGCGAGCTTGGCATCACGCTGCTGCTCCAATCCCTGAGTAACTACCCGAGCGGCCCGTCTCAACCCCCGCCTGAGCGCGGCAGCCCTACGGATACCGGTCGAGGAGCTGCTTCAGGCCCGCCGAGACCTTGGCCGCGGTACTCGATGACGACCTTCGTCGGCCCGAGTGACAACCCGCGGTCCGTGCGGGTCTGTGTGCGCGAGTACGCCGGCAAGCCCGGTGAGCAGTGCATTGAGCCCCAATTCATAAGCGGAGTCCGGGTCGAGCGCGCGCATCTCTTGCACCCTGCCGGAGAGGATCGGGAATTCTCCCCTGGGTAGCGCTTTCAGCCGCCGCCGACCGGCGGGCTCGGCCGCGTCGACGTTGAAGCCCGTCGCCTCGGCCAGCGCGTAGCCCCGCGCATAGCTGGCGGTCGCTCGGTAGATGGCCAGTGCATGTGTCGGAGTGAATCCTTGCGCGAGGAGCACGTCCAGGAGCCGTTCGACCATTCGTAGGGCAGACGGGGTGTCGAGCGGCTGCAGGCCGAGGAGCTTGAACGTCGCGGGGCGCGCGACCGCCACGTCTCGCAATGCGGTCGCGAAGCGCCGGCACGCCTCTCGCCAGTCGGGGCTCAGCTCAAGCTCGTTAAGTGGCTCGAGCAGGCGGTCGCCGATTGCTCTGAGCAGTTCCTCGCGATTCTCGAAGTGATGGTAAATGGCCATGGCCTCGACTCCGAGCGTGGAGGCAAGGCGGCGCATGCTGAGCGCGTCAGGACCCTCGTGCTCGATCAACGCGAAGGCCCGATCGAGGATGAGCTCGCGAGTGAGCCGTGGCGGCGGCTGACGCTTCCGCTGTGAGCCTGTGGCTGCGGAGCCCATTGCTGGATCAAGTTTACACTGTGAAGTGAGTAGCCGTACATATGACTGACTGAACATGCTGCGAACCTCGTCGATGATTGGGTTCGGAGGCCGCCGTCATCGCTGTGCCAGAGTGTGGGGTACGCGGACCCCACACTGCCCCTTTACACCGTAGAGCGCCGGTCATATATTGCGGTACACCGTAAAAAGAGAAGGGGAGGGTTAGTTACGAGGGAGATTCCCCTACTCGGTTCCTAGTTACGGAACCACGGGTGCGGCGGCCCTATGTCACCGTGCACCCGACCATCCCACATAGATTGGACTGCTGTCAGGTCGCGCCGCCGGTCGGGATCGCGGGAACCAATCGCCCGACCGCGCCGCTGGCTAACTCGCGTCCACTGACACACGTGGCGCGCCGGCTCCAGAGGTCGCTTGCCCGGTTCGCGTTGGCGTGAAAACTGCCCTGTTTGACTCGCAATTCCTATCTGAATCGAAGCAAGAGGTTATTCCGCACCTGTTTCGTACTCAACCCACCGAATTCGTCAGAAGTTTGGCGTTATTGAGGAGGCACTATGGAGAAGCCGACCAGGCGGCAATTCTTGAAGACGAGCGGGATGGTCGGCGGAGGCCTTGCCATTGGAGGGGCTCTCGAGGCGACGATTTTTCGCTCGCTTGCGGGGGCGTCCGCTGTGGAGCCGCAAACCCTGTTGCCCGCCAACCAGATTCCGCAGTTTGTGGCGCCGCTGCCCACGTTTGTCGGGTCTCGCGTCGATCAGGCCGCTTACACGGTCAGCATCGAGGAATTCCATCAGCACGTCCTTCCCCCGAGCATGTACGCCGGACTCAGGGCCCCATTCAACAAGGGCACGTATCTGTGGGGCCATGCGAACGGAAACTTCCAGCCGAGCTGGCCGGGCCACACGGTCATTGCGCATCGTCACACGCCCACGATCGTGACCTACGTGAACAATCTGCCGCTCCCCGGAAGTTCCCAGGTTGAGCCGCTGCTGACGATGGATCAGACGCTCAACTGGGCGAACCCGGAGAACCTACCGGCATCCACTCAGCCTTACCAGGGGGTCATCCCGACCGTTACGCACCTGCACGGCAACGAGGTCCTGTCGGACTACGACGGCACGAGCCAGCAGTGGTTCACCCAGACCGGCATTCACGGCAAGGGGTATCGCACGCTTCGGCCCACTGCGGCGAATGCCGCCGTGTATGAGTATGTCAACACTCAGGAACCGAACGGGATGATGTTCCACCCCCACGAGCGTGGCATCACCCGCACCCAGGTCTACGCCGGCTTGGTCTCCCACTACTGGCTACGCGACCAGTTTGACACGGGCGAAACCGACAACCCGCTGGGGCTGCCGGCCGGCGAATTCGAGATCGAGCTGACGATCCAGGACCGGGAGTTCGACACCAACGGACAGCTCCTGTACCCGTTCTCCGGCGGAGGAGACCCAAACGTCCATCCGTTCTGGCTGGATTCCTTCTTCGCCAATGTCATTTGCGTCAACGGAGTGTCCTGGCCGTTCTTCGAGGTCGAGCCACGCCGCTACCGCTTCCGCATCCTCAACTTCGCCAACATGCGCTGGTTCCAGATGTGGCTGGCGAACGCGAAAACGGGAGCGGCCGGCCCCCCGATGTGGCAGATCGGCACCGATGGTGGCCTGCTCGATACGCCGGTCAAGCTGAGCTTCGACCCGAACGACAACAACATCGAAGGAGGCACGAAGCTCCTGCTGGGGACCACCGAGCGCTCCGATGTCATCATCGACTTCACCGGACTCAACGGGCAGACCTTCAACCTGCTCAACTCCGCGCCGTCGCCGCTGGCGGTCGACGCCACTGCGCCCGAAGACGTCTTCCCGGATCCGACGCTCGATGGCCGGATCATGCAGTTCCGCGTGGCCGAGGGGAATGGCCCGCCGGACAC
>WQVT01000362.1 GCA_009785715.1 Acidimicrobiaceae bacterium
AGGTGGGCGAGCTTCGCCGGGTCGGCGACGACGTGGATGTCGACGACGGCATCTTCGACGGTGGACAGGCTGATGAGGGCGTTGGGTCGTTGCGCGACGAAGGCGAGGATGACCCCCGGGCGGGCGAAGGGAACGTCGACCAGGGTGGTAGACGACCCGAAGTAGCGCAGGAGGTTTCGGGCGACCGGGTGCGCCCCATGGACGACGATGCCGCTGCGTCGATCGGCGGGACCGAGATCGACCGTGCCCTGGACATCAGGTGCGAGCACGGCGAGCAGGCCGTCGAGGTCGCCGTTGACACACGCAGACATGAAGCGCTCGGTGAGCAGGCGCTGCTGGGCCAGGTCCGGGTCAGGGGTTGCCGGGCCTTCGGCCCGGACGGCCAGCCGGGCCCGATGGGCGAGCTGGCGGCAGGTCGCCGCCGGACGGCCCACGGCGTGGGACACGGTGGCGTAGGGGAGTCCGAAGACGTCGTGGAGCACGAACGCCACCCGCTCCGGGGGCGTCAGACGCTGAAGCACGACGAGGAGGGCGAGGCGGACCTCGTCGTCGAGGGTGACCCGGTCGGCCGGGTCCGCCGGCCGCCCGGACAAAGCTGGCGCCAGCGCGTCGATGGCGGCGGGCTCCCGGACGATCTCCCGGCGGGCTCGGGCCGAGCCGATCTGGTCCAGGCAGATCCGGCTGGTCACGACGATGAGCCAGCCACGAAGGTCTTCGATGCGCTCGATGTCCGCGTTCGCCAGCCGGGCGAATGCCTCCTGCGTCGCCTCCTCGGCGGCGGTGACGTCGCGGAGCATGGAGTACGCCAGGTTGATCAGGTAGGAGCGGTGAGCCGTCCAGGCGTGTTCGATCAGCGCCTTGCCCTCGGCCTCTGTTCGGGTCTCGTCCAACGAGTCTCACCTCCATGGGGGAGCCTGCTATCAGTAAGGACGCCGCAGCGGACCCGAATGTGACAGACGGCCCGTGACCCGGTACGGCCAGTCTTGTCACGTTCGGGTTGTTCATGTCGTCCTTTCCTTCGACCGGGACCTTTCCGGGGACCGGCACCAGCAACGTGAGGAGCAAGAGCGATGAAGTTGACGATCGTTGCCGCCACGGGGCGCATCGGCCGGCTGCTGGTCGACCAGGCGTTGGAGATGGGCCACGATGTGACGGCGGTGGCCAGGAATCCACAAGGCTTTCGTTCCGATGTGCGGATCGTGCGGGCGGACCTGCTGAGCCCCGACCGGCTCGTGCTCGAGTCGGCACTCGACGGTGCCGACGCGGTGGTCTCGGGGCTCGGCCCCCGCTCGAAGGCCGACTACGGCGTCACCTCGAAGGGAACCCGCGCCGTCGTCGAGGCGATGAAGGAGCAGGGGGTGCGTCGCATCGTGGCCGTCAGCGCCGCCCCGGTGTCGACCGTCGCATCTCCGGGACGGCCGGAACCGCCCCGATACGACCCGGGCGAGGGCCTCGTCATGCGGCACCTGCTCACGCCGGCCATCAAGGTCGTCCTGCGTGCCCACTACGACGACCTCGCCGTCATGGAGGACATCCTGCGTGAGAGCGGCCTCGACTGGACCGTCGTTCGGCCCCCGCAGCTCAAGGACAAGCCGCTCACGGCTTCGTACCGGACCGCGTTCGAGCAGAACCTCCGTGGGGGTTCCTCCGTCAGTCGGGCCGACGTGGCCCACCTCATGCTCGACGTCCTGGGCCGACCCGAGACCATCGGCCATGCGATCGGGATCGCCTCGTAGGAGGAGGCGGTCTTCGGCGGGTTTGATCTTGACGACGCCCCTCGGGTCGGGTAACATCGAACAGACGTTCGAGAAGGTGTCGGGCGGGATCGTCGGCGGTGTGTCGACCAGGTGAGGCCCTTCTTTTCTGGACGACACGTATGTGGACTGAGCTTGGTGCTTTGAGACAATCGATGGCCGCGTTCGCGGGCGGGTTTGACGCCCGATCCTTGACGCCTGGTGGGGCGGGCGAGGTGGTGCGGTTGTGCTCGCAGATCGAGGCGTCGGCGGCGTCGGTCAAGGCGTTGGCGGCGGCGCGGGCGGCGGAGGGGGAGGATTGGCGGCGGCGGGGGTTCCGGTCGGCTGCTGATCAGATGGCACGTGAGGCGGGGATGAGCCCGTCGGCGGCGCGGCGGGCGTTGGAGACGGGTCGGCGTCTTTCCGAGCAGCCTGAGGTCGCGTCGGTGGCGCTTGCGGGTGAGTTGTCTCTTGAGCAGGCGACCGCCGTTGCTGACGGGGTCGCTTCGGATCCGTCGGCGGCGACGGAGCTGATCGACAAGGCGCGGCGGGTCTCGCTTCCCGAGTTGAACGGGGAGGTCGCGAGGGTGAAGGCGGCGAGCGTTGATCAGGAGGAGCGCCGTCGGGTGTTGCACGCGAAGCGGTCGCTTCGCCGGTGGACCGACCGTGACGGCGCGTGTCACGTGCGTTTGTACGGCCATCCCGAGGATGGTGCCCGGTTGTGGCGGGTGCTGGACCCGATCCGGCGGCGGCTGAATGTGTTGCGACGCCAGGCGGGGTTGCCCAACGACACGTTGGACGCTTTGGATTACGACGCGTTGATGACCCTGGTTGGCGTCGCTGCGGGCGGTGACGGTGAGCTCTGCTTCGCCGATCTGCTCGAGTTGGGGCTGTTCCCCCACGTCGACCGCTGCGCCCCTGCCGGTGCCCACTCGGAGCCGTCTCAGAAGATCGACCTGTTCTCCGAGCCTCCGACCCCTCGATCCTCGGCCAAGGGCGAACATGCGAAGAAACTCGCTGGCAGCCCCCTTCGGGTCATGGTCCGCGTCGACTTCGACGCGTTGCTGCGGGGCGTGCCGATCGAGGGGGAGCTGTGCGAGATCGCCGGCTACGGCCCGGTCCCGGTGTCTGTTGTCGAGGACCTGATCGCTACCGAGAACCCGTTCATCGTCGGGTTGTTGACCAAGGGGGAGGCGGTGGTCGGCGTGTACCACCACGGCCGCCACCCAAACGCCCACCAACGCTCGGCGCTCGACTTTCTCTACCCCACCTGCGCCGCCGAGGGCTGCTCATCACAGGCTGGGCTGCAATACGACCACCGTGAGGATTATGCGAAGACCAAGATCACGGCGTTCGACCTCCTCGACCGGCTCTGCGGCCACCATCACCGGTTGAAGACCAACCAGGGCTGGGCGCTCATCGACGGCAAAGGCAAACGACCCTTCGTCCCACCCCAAGACCCCCGCCATCCCCACCGGAACGACACCCGAAACCCAACCGGCGCCGGTCCCTAGCTGGGCCTCCTCGCGGTCGGTCGGTGTCAGGTCTTTGGCCACCATCCTGACAATGCGGCCACCACGATTAGGATCAGCGCCACAACGGTCAGCCTGATTCCTGTATGAAGCTGGCGGTAAGCCAGCTCGACAGGGCCCTTGCCCCCATCACGCTCAATCGTGTCGACCGGATAGGCGACGCGCCCGACCGTGAAGATCGCAAGGCAGGCGACGGCGAATGCTCCGACGGCCAGTATCGCCGCCGTCACTTGAACGGCGCTCTTAAGGGTCGAGCTGCCACGCAGGACTCCGCAGATGCCGATGAAACCGAGGACAGCCATTGGATCGTGTGCCAGCCCTGGGCGGAGTCGGAGAGCCGCTTCATCGCGTCGTCGCGGTCGCCTGGCGCGTCTACCTGCATCGTTCCTCCCTCCTCGCGAGATGGGACGTGGGGCACGTCGAAGCCGAGTCAGCGCTCGCTGCCCGGTCTCTTGCCAGCGACGAGTGTTGTGGTGTTGGCAGGTCCTGGCTAGCGCAATTTGACGAAATCCCCGCCCCGCCCAAGGCGCCCACGCAAATGGTGGGTTGTCATTTGACCTACTCCTGACCTGCTGCAGACG
>WQVT01000363.1 GCA_009785715.1 Acidimicrobiaceae bacterium
GCCACCGGGGATCTCGACTATGGCAGCATCCATGGTGCGGCGAGCATTTTGGAGCCTGGTGAAGACTGGCGAACACTCACCGGCGCGTCACCCGCCAGGGATTGAAAGGACTTGGGCGGTCAGATCGAAGGCGTGGACGGCTTGCGCCCCGATCTGAGATATGGCGAGCCTTTTCACGGGGCGAGAAAGACGTAAACCCGGATTGCAACTCACCCAGCGTGAGGGTAGCGGCGTGGAGCACTTGCTCCTCCGCGAGCCCCTCGTCCCTCTGGACACTCGACGTCGGTGAGCCTACTCTGATGGCCGTCGTGCGACGGGGGCTTGGTTACCGGCTTTGAGCGAGGGGGATCACCATGCTGAGCAAGGAAGACAACGACATCCTGACACAGACCGACCGTGGAACGCCGATGGGTGAACTTTTCCGGCGCTATTGGATCCCTGTGCTGTTGTCGGAGGAGATTCCGCTGCCGGACTGCCCTCCGGTCCGCTTTCGCGTTCTCGGTGAGGACCTCCTGGCGTTTCGGGACACTGAGGGCCGTGTCGGTGTCGTCGATACGTATTGCCCTCACCGCGGCGCGCCGCTGCAGTTCGGGAGAAATGAGGAGTGCGGTATCCGCTGCTTGTACCATGGCTGGAAGTTCGACGTAACCGGAGCGTGCGTCGAGATGCCGAACATCGAGAACGGCGATGTAATAAAGAACCACATGCGGATCGTCTCGTACCCGGTGGTTGAGGCGGCAGGCATGGTTTGGGCCTATATGGGCCCTCCGAATCGTCAGCCGCCGCTTCCCGCCTTTCCCTACATGGACCTCCCTTCGGAGAACGTTTACGTCACGAAGTACGAGCTCCACTGCAACTGGTTCCAGGCGCAAGAGGGGGACTACGACAGCACGCACGGGCAGTTTGTGCACTCGGCCTTTGATGCCGTCGACACGGTGCGCGCCAAGGGAAAGAACATCCCCCGCACGCTCCCGTCTATTGATACTCCTCTCGGTCAGGTCATCGTCTTCGGCCGCCCGCTCGGGGACGGCACGATGCAACTCTCAGCTCAGCAGGTCGTCCTGCCTTCTATGTGTCCGCCTGGAACGGGCACCGGCAACGGCGTCGAGGCTGCGAACATCCGCATTCCGATTGACGATGAGCATGAGTGGCACTTCCGGCTTCGCTATGCGGTGCAGCGTCCGTTGACCCCCCGCGAGCTCCTCGAGTTCAAGATGAACGGCTATGCCTATGCCGAGCACGAGCCCGGCACGTGGCGGATGAAGGCGAACAAGGACAACAATTACCTGCAGGACAGGATTTTGCAGCGCCAGTTCAACTTCAGTGGAATGAGCGCGTTCCAGCTGCAGGACGCAGCGATGATCGAGGATCAGTGGGGCCCGGTGTGCGATCGCACGAAAGAGCACCTGGTGGCGCCCGATATCTGTATCGTGCTCCAACGGAACCGACTCCTGACCATGGCGAAGAACCTTGCGGCAGGCCGAGATCCTGAGGAGCCGTTCCTCCTCGCGGAGAGGCCGATTGTCCAGCATCTCTCTGAACCCCTTGAGCCTGTCGCGGAATCCAAGACCCTCGACGAAGCCACCATGGAGACCATCGTGCGTGGCATGAACACCGCGAGGGTCCCCGACTACGCCCAGGCCTTCGACAGCAACTCGCTGAGCGAGTATGCGCATCGTACCTGGGACGAGATCGCCGGGTCATGATCGGATAGGGGACCCGAGGCCGGCCTCGCGGCAAGACTGCGTGTCATGACGATCGCCAGCCAGCCAATCCTCGTGAAGACCGAGCGTGTGACCTTGGACGACCGCTTTCGGTCCTGTCGTACCGATCCCTGGCTCGAGGTGCTGTACCGAGGCTGCCGGTGGGCCGAGGGACCCGCCTGGTTCGGCGCGGGCCGGTACCTGGTGTGGAGTGACATTCCCAATAACCGAATGCTGCGCTGGGACGAGGTCACCGGCACGGTGGGCGTCTTTCGCCAGCCCTCGGGTCATGCCAATGGGAACACCGTGGACGCCCAGGGCCGGCTGGTCAGCTGCGAGCACGGCAACCGGCGTGTCACCCGGACCGAGCACGACGGGTTCATCACGGTTCTGGCTGATCGCTACCAGGGGCTCCGGTTCAACAGCCCCAACGACGTGGTGGTGCGCTCGGATGGCTCGATCTGGTTTACGGATCCCTCGTACGGCATCAGCAGCTACTACGAGGGCGACAAGGCCGAGAGCGAGATCGGCGCCAACCATGTCTATCGGGTCGATCCGACGACCGGCGCGTGCCGAGCGGTGACCGACGACTTCGAGGGACCCAACGGGTTGGCGTTCTCCCCCGACGAGCAGACCCTCTACATCTGTGACAGTACCCGCCGGCACCTTCGCTCTTTTACCGTCCAGGAAGACGGTTCTCTTTCAGGCGGGGCGGTCCTCGCCACCTGCACTGAGGGAACGTTCGACGGCTTCCGGCTCGATGACGAAGGACGTATCTGGACCTCTGCGGGCGACGGCGTGCATTGCTACCACCCTGATGGGACGCTGATCGGCAAGGTCCTCGTGCCGGAGACCGTATCCAACGTGGCCTTTGGGGGATCCCGGCGCAACCAGCTGTTCATCACCGCAACCACGTCGCTCTACACCATCCACACCGGGGTCAGAGCCGCAGCCTGACCGACGCGAGCCGGCCTAATAGTTCGTGCGATAAACGCTTTGAAGTCGCGGCTAACATCCCACCGCGTGATCGCCTCCACGGCTGTAAATGGTTGCAGTGTCGCTTATGAGGTCTTAGGGGAAGGAACGCCGGTGGTGCTGACGCCGGGCGGCCGCAACCCGATGGAGGCGGCCCGGCCGCTTGCAGAGCGACTGGCGGCCCATTTTCAGGTGATCCTCTGGGATCGTGCGAATGTCGGCCGTTCCGATGTGGAGTTCAGCGGGTCCCGGGATCTGGACCTGTGGTCAGATCAACTTGCCGGGTTGATCAGGCGACTCGGGGTGGCGCCAACCTATCTTTGCGGGCCATCAGCCGGTTCCCGAGTCTCGTATACAACCGCTCGCCGGTATCCGGAATTGGTGCGGGGAATGTACCTTTGGCTGGTGTCGGGCGGACCCGTCGGTGAGCAGCTCCGCGAACAGTATTACGGCCAATTCGCGAGGATCGCGCTGGAACAAGGGATGGCGGCGGTCGCGGCTGATCCCTACTGGTCAGCGCGGATCGAAGCCAATCCAGCCAACCGCGGACGGCTGCTCAGCCAGGACCCGGGCGAGTTTGCCATCGTCATGAGGCGTTGGGCACAGGCGATCCGCGTCGAGGACCCGGTCTTCGGCGCCAGCGCCGACGACTTGCGGGCGATTGGCGTCCCGACGGCCATCCTGACGGCCGCGGCGGGCGACGGTGGCCATCCGCGTGAAGCCTCGGTCCAAGCGGCTGGGCTGATCCCGGACTGCGAGTTGATCGAGGACGAGTCGTTCCAGGCAGAGTGGCCTGACCTCCAGCGCCAGGCGCTGGCCAACTACGAGCAGGCTCCCACACTGGCAGGATTGATCACCGCCTGGCTTAGGTCCTCGCCCCGGGGCTGACCTGGCCGGCCGGGGTCCGGCCTCCGCCTACCGGGTCGATTCCGCTGAGGCCACCGTCGGCGCGCCATCTCGCCAGCCGCAACCAGCACTTGAAGTAGTGAACTAATTTCGCAGAGTGGTACGTCTGCCACTCGTCGGGCTCGTCCCGTCCGAGTCCTCGTCGGGTGCCGGCAACAGGACCGGACCGCGGCCACTTAGGGTGCCTTGCCTGCGATGCATCCAACCTTTACCCTCTGCATGCAACGGCGAGGGTTTGCTCCAGACA
>WQVT01000364.1 GCA_009785715.1 Acidimicrobiaceae bacterium
CAGACGGTCGCTGGCGCAGACGGTCGCTGGCGCAGACGATCGTCAGGGTGCCGGGACCCGGGAACCGAGCGCGGTGGCGTCAAAGGACACGAAGGGGATCCGCCCGAACCAGGACGGCCAGTGCACCTCGTTCACCTCTCGGGCGGCACCGAGCGCCGCCCGTAGCGCAGCCAGATCGGCGTTCACCTCGTAGACGGCGAGGTGTGTCGACTCGATTGGGGCGACCCGGTCGACCACCTGCGGCTCCAGTCGGAATCGCCAGGTGCGGACAAACCCCGGGACCCTGGTGTTCTCTTCCGCGTGCTCGCGATAGAACTCGACGTAGTCATGGTCCAGGGTGCCGGGCGGGGGCGCGCTGAACACCAGGTACAGGCGATCGGCCAGGGCCGGCTCGTCGCGGTTCCCGTGCGTCCGGCAGTTGAAGGACGCAAACCGGATCTCGGGGAACCAACCGGGGAGATCCATCCGGCCCGAAGCCACCTCCTCGTCGAGGTTCTTCATGACCTGGGTGGGATCCCCCTCGATCTCATAGGCGGAGAGGAAGGGAAAGTCTCCGAGGGTATTGGCGCTCGTGACCGTCTCGAGCCGGTAACGACGCGCGGCAACGAAGCCGGGCACGACCAGGATCTCGGCCAGATGGGCTCCGTACCACTCGTTGAATTGGTCGTCCGATATGGACGCCGGCGGCTTGCTGAAGACGAGATGCAAGTTCTCGGGCATGTGGAACGGTCCTCTCTGCGGTGTGACGGGCCTCCGCCTCAGTCGTAGACGTCGTAGCGCCCGATGCTCGGCTGCGCGATTGTCTCGAAGGTCGTGGTGTGCCCGGGCCAGGCGTCGGGAGCGCCGTTCGGCTCGGCCGCCCAGGCCCGGACCCTCTCCCGGTACTCGACGTAGGCGTCAGCAGGGGACCGGGCGTCCAGATAGAGGAGGGTGAGAGAGACGCCCCGGTGGTCCGGGTGGTCGAGCGCGAGCCTGGCCGCGCCGGCGAAGAGCTTGGTGTCCAGGACCTTCGGTAGGTATTCGGTCTCGTACCAGCGGTCGAAGTCGTCGTCGCCGGGCCCGTTTCCGACGTTGGCCACGAGACCGGTCATGGCCGTCGACGCCGTCACCGCGGCCGCCGAGATCGGCAATCCCGGCCGGGTCTCGAGATAGGTCGGCCGCAACCGGGCGGGTGCGCCGGTCGGCCAGACCAGGTGCATGTAGCGGACCGTGTCCATCCGACCGACGGCGTCGAGATCCGCTCCCAGCCGGCTGAAGTCCGCCGACAATTCGTCAGCGGTGCCACTGCTCCAGTAGATGTTCACGTATTCTCCGCCACCCTCGGGCAGATCGGACGGAGGTCGAAGTGCCGACCACGCCGGAGGCGTGACCCACCGCTGGGAGATGAAGACATTTGGAACCGAGGCGATCACCTCCGCCTTGTGGTCGGCGTCGTGCCAGGCGGCGGCCTCACGGTGATGGCCGGGGTCCATGTGGTAGAGGGTGACCGACGCACACTTCGCCTTTGGCGGGCGGTTTCCGGGGAGCTGTTCGGGGGTGGCCGTGGTCAGCATGTCGTTTCCCTCCGCGTGTCGTGGTCGACCCTGTCGCCGGGTTTGCTGAAGACGAGGTACAGGTTCGGTGCCATGGGTTCAGTGGCAGGGCAGGGGGGCGGCCGCCACCTTGGTCTCGATGACGTGCACGGTCGTGGTTGTGGGAACGAACAGCGACCGGAGATCCGGGCCACCCCACACCAGGTTTCCGGCGACTTCGGGGGTGCGGATGATGCCGAGCAGCTTCCCTCCCGGGTCGAGCACCCAGATCCCGTGACGCGCAGTGCACCACACGTTGCCCCGTTCGTCGCATTTCATGCCGTCCGGGTTCCCCGATGCCGGTCCGCCCTGGCTTCCCATGTTGGTACAGACCACGCGGGCCGGACCCAGACTGCCGTCGGCGGCGACGTCGAACACCTTCACGTCCTGGCGATCGTTGATGTACAGCAGGCGTTCGTCGGGGGAGAAGCACAGACCGTTCGGTTGCTCGAATTCGTCCTTCGCAACGACCAGCTCGCAGTCCCCGCCCCCGGGCGGGACCCGGTACACGCCCTGGAAGTCGAGGTCGCACTCCCGGCCGACCCCGACCGCTGCCGGCCAGCGCCCGTAGTTCGGGTCGGTGAAGTAGATGCTGCCGTCCGAGCGGGTGATGACGTCATTCGGGCTGTTCAGGTACTTCCCCTGGTAGTGGTAGGCAGCGACCTGGCGGTCGCCGTTCGGCTTCACCCGGATCAGGGTGCTCGTGACCTGTTCGCAGATCAGAAGACTCCCGTCGGGCTCGAAGACCATCCCGTTCCCCTTGAAGTTCGGGCGCATGACGAGCTCCATCCCCTTCGCCCGACTCCAGCGCCACCGGGCGTCTCCCGGGATATCGCTGAACTCCAGGTAGCCGCCGGCGTTGTTCCAGGCGGGCCCTTCCGTGAAGGTAAAGCCAGACCCGAGCAGCTCGAACTCGGCCTGGGGATCGATCAGCTCATCCAGCTCCGGAGTGGGGTCGATGATGGCAACCATGACCAGACCATATCGGCGTGACAGGGCCCGTTACCCCCAGATGAGGGATAGGAACCCACAAGGCGGCTCCATACGTTTTCGTGGGTTGGCAACACGGCAACGGAGGCATAGGCATGAGCAGCTCGCTGGCGGGAACGGTGGTCGGGGGAGTCGAGGTCCCCGACGTCGAGACGGAGCTGTTCGTCGGCGGCCGGTGGCGGCCCGCCACCGACGGCGGGACTTTCGAGGTCGTCGCTCCGGCGACCGAGGAGCATCTGGCCACGCTGCCCGCGGCGACGGGGGCCGATGTGGACGCTGCCGTCGCGGCGGCGCGTGGGCAGTTCGACGGGGGGCCGTGGTCGAAGCTGACCCCTGCGGAGCGCGGGCGGCTCCTCGCCCGCCTGGGCGACCTCGTCGAGCGGGACATCGAGATCATCGCCACCCTCGAAGCGCTCGACATCGGCCGCCCCGCCTATGAGCCCCGGCTCGTCGACGTGCCGATCGCGGTCGATATCTACCGCCACTTCGCGGGGTGGGCGGACAAGATCGACGGGCGCTTCGTCGACCTGATGCCGCTCCTGGGCCACCAGCGGCAGGGATTCACGATTCGGGAACCCCTGGGTGTGGTCGCTGCGATCACGGCCTGGAACGCGCCGGCGCTGACCACGGCGTTCAAACTGGGCCCAGCTCTCGCCGCCGGCAACACCGTCGTGCTCAAGCCGGCCGAGGACGCCAGCCTCTCGACGCTGTACCTCGCGGCCCTGATCGCAGAGGCCGGCTTTCCCGAGGGCGTCGTCAACGTCGTCACCGGCCTCGGCCCGGATGCCGGCGCCGCCCTGGTGCGTCATCCCGCCATCGACAAGATCAGCTTCACCGGGAGTCCCGAGGTGGGCCGCGAGATCGCGATCCAGGCGGCCTCGGATTTCCGGCGGATCACCCTCGAACTCGGTGGCAAGTCCCCACAGATCATCCTCGCCGACGCCGACCTCGCCTCCGTGGTCCCGGGTGCGGCCATGACGTTCTTCGCCAATCAGGGAGAGGTCTGTGCAGCCGGGACGCGGATCTTCGCCGCACGTGAGGTCTACGACGACGTCGTGGCGGGCCTGGCGGACTTCGCCCGCGGCATCCGGATCGGCGACCCCTTCGACGAGCGGACGACGATGGGCGCCCTGATCAACGAGAAGCAGCTGAACCGGGTGCTCGGCTACATCGAGCGGGGTACGGGCGAGGGCGCCGAGCTGGTCACGGGTGGCAAGCGAGCGGACCGGCGGGGCTACTTCGTGGAGCCCACCGTGTTCGCCGGCAA
>WQVT01000365.1 GCA_009785715.1 Acidimicrobiaceae bacterium
CCAGCGCCACGGTGATCAACGCCACCGCCGACTGCAGCATCATGAGCATCTTCCCCCACCGGGCGAGCGGCAGGGTGTCGGTCGGGCTGAACGCGGTGGCGTTCGTGAACGACAGGTACAGGTAGTCGATGAACGTCGGCACCCAGGTCGGGGGCGACAGGTTGGGCGCCGTCATGTTGGGGAAGAGGAAGTCCGGGTAGGGCCGCAGCCCCTGCGCCCGGGCGACCGGACCGCCCCGGTCCCACTCCCAGTACCAGAGGGCGAACACGATGATGTTGGTCAGGTAGATGCTCGCTCCCGTGGCGAGGAGCGGCGTGGGCGCCTGCCCCTCGGTCCCCTCGATGATGCCGTGGACGAGCAGGGCGGAGGACCAGCCGTTCGCCAGCGATATGACGGCGATCAGGCCGATGCTGGCGGCGCGCAGCCACGTCGAGGTGCGGTCGATCTTGCGGGGGTTGGCGACCGTCAGGGCCACGAGCAGCACCCCCTCGAGGGCGGGGAGGAGCCAGCCGGGCTTGATGAGGAAGTGGCCGGGGAGGGCCAGCTGCAGCCCGATGGCGACGACGATGACGGCGACCACCGGGAGGCGCTCCTCGCCGTCGTTCGCCCGCTGCCACGCGGGGCGCAGGCGGGACTCCGCGCCGGCCGCCGCACGAGCCTCGACGTGCTCGGCGACCGTCACCTCCGGGCCGATCATCCGCTCGAGGTGCTCGAGATGGTGGCGCAGGGAGGCGATGGCGTGGGCGACCGGATGGTCGGGATCGGGTGGAACGGCTCCGGGGGAGGCGTCTCCGCCGGGGAGCCCGGAATCGGCCAGGCTCTCGGCGAGGCCGAAGGGCGGCATCTCCGGCTCCTCGGCCCGTCCGCCCGGCTCCCGCCCACCGGTCGCTTCGTCGGTCAAGGCGAGCCGTCCCTCATGTCAACAGCGTGCCACCGGGAAGCCCGGACGCGGGAAGGGGACCTGCGGTCAGGGGCGGACGAGCGCCGCCAGCAACGCCTGCAGCTTGAGCTGCGTCTCGGCCAGTTCGGCGACCGGATCCGAGCCCGCCACCATCCCGTTGCCGGCGTACATGCTGGCGCGGTTGCCTTCGACCTGGGCGGAGCGGATACCGAGCGCCCAGGCCCCGTCGCCCCGGGCGTCGACCCACCCGACCGGGCCGGCGTAGGGGCCCCGGTCGAACCCCTCGACCTTCTCCAGGTACGCCAGCGCCGCCTCGGCGGGGTGGCCCCCGACGGCCGCGGTGGGGTGCAGCGCGGCAACGAGCTGCAGTGCGCTGGGGAGCCTGCCGTCGCGCCTCGCCAGGCGGCCCCCGATGGGCGTGGCGAGATGGGAGACGTTGCGCAACCCGAGGACCACCGGGGTGTCGGGCACCTCGAGGCGGTCGCAGAACGGCCCGAGGACCTCGACGAGGTGGTCGATCACCACCCGGTGCTCCCAGCGCTCCTTGGCGGACGAGAGCAGGCCGGCCACGAGCGCCTCGTCGGCCGCCTGGTCCCCGCTGCGGGCCACCGTGCCCGCCAGGGGGTGGCTCGAGACCCGGTCGCCCTCCCGGCGCACCAAGAGCTCGGGGCTGGCCCCGATGAACCCCCCGAAGTGGAACACCATGCAAGCCGGGTACAGCGCTACCAGCCGCCCGAGGACCTCGCTCAGCACGAACGGCCGGTTCGCCACGACGTCCACCCGCCGCGCCAGCACCACTTTGTCCAACTCCCCGTTGGCGATCCTGCAGACGGCGTCGGCGACCACGTGCATCCACTCTTCGTGGGGCATAGACGGAGACAATGCGAACTCGTCGGGGGAAGCGCCGGAGGAAGTGGGCAAAGGGGGCGCTGATGGCGACCGCCCGTCGCGGCGCCCGATGACCGTCTCCCACCATCGCCCCCCACGCCGGCCGACGATCCGGGACGGCACCACGAGCTCGCCGCCGCGGCGGAGATCGAAGGGCAGGGCCGAGAACGCCACCGGGCCGCTCCCCGGCTCCTCGACCTCATCGTCTGTGGCGATGGCGGCCAGGGCGTCGGCCACCGCCGCCCCGCCCGCTGCGCCGGCAAAACCGAGCCGCAGCGCGCAGCCCGCCCCGGCCAGGCCCAACTCGTCGTTCATCCACAGCACCCCGTCCGGTGCAGCGCCCATCTCGATCAGGTCGACGGGCCCGGGGAGCGCACGGGTGCAGGCGACGAGCTCGTCGGGGCGGCCGGCGCCGGTCAAGCCGCCACCCGGGTGCCGGTCAGCAGCTGGGTGATGCCACCGGAGAGGAGCCGGCGTTCCACGGCGTAGAAGCCGGCCCGGCGGATCTGATCGACCAGCGCGGTGGGGGAGGGGAGATAGGCCATCGACCGGGGAAGGTAGCGGTACGCGGCGCCGTCGGAGAGCATCCCCCCGAGGCGAGGCACCACGTGGCCGAAGTACCAGGAGTGTCCCGTCCGCAGCACCGGCTGCACGGGCTCCGCCACATCGAGCAGGCTGATGCGGCCGCCGGGGCGGACGGTGCGCGCCAGCTCGGCGAAGAGTGCGGGCAGGTCGACCACGTTCCGCAGCGCGAAGCCGCTGACCGCCCCGTCGAGCGCCCGCTCCGCGAAGGGAAGCCGGAGGGCGTCGCCCTGCACGAGGGGGGCGGCGGTGCGGGCGTGGCCCAGCATCCCCGCCGACAGGTCGATCCCCACCGGTTCGTACCCGGCGGCGGCGAGGTCCCGGCACAGGTCGCCGGTGCCGCACGCCACGTCGAGGACCCGGTCCCCGGGCATCAGGTGGAGGGCCCGAACCGCCGCCAGGCGCCACCTCCGGTCCAGGCCGAAGGTCATCAGCCGGTTCATCAGGTCGTAGCGGGGGGCGATGGTGTCGAACATCGAGCGGACCGCCCGGACCTTGGCCGGCCCCTCCGGGAGCGCCACGCCGCCCCCCGGCAAACTCACCAGCGGAACCAGGTCTTGCGGTACTCGCGGCTCTGGGGGTGGAGGAGGAGGGCCAGGAGGGCGCCGTAGAAGAGAAGGGTGATGATGGCGGTGCCCGAGAAGAAGGCGATGGTGTCGATCAGCGCCAGCGCGGTCAGGACGACGCCGAGCCAGTAGCCCCACTTCTTCTCGTTGGCGATGCCCCAGCCGGCCGCGACCGGGCCCGCCAGCAGCAGGAGGCCGAACAGGGTGGCGCCGCCCCCGGCGAAGCTTCCGAGCAACCCGAGCACGGCGTTGATGTACATCAGCAGGGTGGCAGTCACCAGCGTCTGGGGCTGGGTCCGGTCAAGCCATTTCGAGCGCATGGCCTAGTTTCGCACCGCGCGGGCGGCTAACTGGCCGCAGGCGGCGTCGATGTCGGTCCCCCGGTTCCGCCGCAGCGTGGCGTTGACCCCCGCCTCGTCGAGCAGGCGACGGAAGCGGGCCACCCCCTCCGGTCCCGTGCCGACGGCCGGGTAGCCCGGGGTGGGGTTCAGGGGGATCAGGTTGACGTGCGCGCCGAGCGGCCGGGCGATCGCCGCCAGCTCCTCGGCGTCGGAGGGGCGGTCGTTGACCCCGTCGATGAGCGCCCACTCGAAGCTCAGCCGCCGGCCCTTGGCCGCCAGGTAGTCGCGGCAGGTCTCGATGAGCACTGACAGCGGGTAGCGCCGGTTGACGGGGACCAGGCGGTCCCGCAGGACGTCGTTGGCGGCGTGCAGCGACACCGCCAGGTTGACCGGGAGCGCCTCGCCGGTCAGCCGGCGGATCCCAGGCACCACTCCCACCGTCGAGATCGTCAGGTGGCGGGCGGAGATGCCGACGTCGTCGTGGAGGCGCGTCACCGCCCGCCACAGCCGGTCGTAGTTGGCGAGCGGCTCGCCCATGCCCATGAAG
>WQVT01000366.1 GCA_009785715.1 Acidimicrobiaceae bacterium
CCGAGCGCGAGGACCCCGACGCCGAGGATGCACAGGGCGGGGGCGAGGAGGTTCAGACCCGCACCGGCCAGGGTGGCGAGTCCGACCCCGGCGCCCTGGGTGCCGGTGCCCACCCACGTGGCCACGCCGGCGAGCAGGCCCCCACCCACGACCGCCACCACGGCGAGTGTGGTGCGCCCGGCGAGCCACGACAGGCGGGAGAGCGGCCGGACCAGCAGGGTGTCGAGGCGGCCGTTCGCCTCCTCGAGTCGCGCCATGCTCACCTGCCCGGCGGCGAGGAACGCGACGAGGATGGCCAGGATCAGAAACGACACGCCGAGGAACGACCGGGCGCCGGCGCCGGGCGCCCCGAGGCGGGACAGCACGGTCTCCATCGACGACCCGAGGAGGGCGTCACCCGCCTGCTTGGCGATCAGGCCGAGCACGAAGCCGGTGATGACCACGGCGCTGAGCCAGCCGACCACCGTCGGGCGGACGAGCCGGATCGAGAGCCCGAGCGAACCGAAGAGCAGCCCCAGGCGGGGGGCGGCACGGGCCCGGTCGGGGAGGACGCTGGCCCCGAGGTCGCGGCCGGCGGCCAGTCGCACGGCGGCCCAGGTCGCCGCCGCCGCGAGCCCGAAGATCGGAAGCAGCGCCAGCGGTTGCGGCGAGACGAGCGGCCGCAGCTGCTCGACCCAGCCGAGCGGTGAGGTCCAGACGAGCCCGTGCAGGCCCACGCCGGCGTCGGCGATCATCCGCAGGCCGTAGGCCACCCCGAGGAACCAGGCCGCATAGGTGGCCGCCTGGCGTCTGTTCGGCGCCAGCTGGCCGGCGAGCGCCCCGACCGGGGCGAACATGATCGCGGTAGCCGACGCGGTCAGGGCGAGATAGACCGCCGGGCCCGGCCCGATACCGACCCCGGAGTACTGTCCGGCGGCGACGGCGAGCACCGCGGTGACGGCAAAGAGGGCGCCGACGCCGGCGGCCAGGCCGCCGAGCGCCTGCGCCGTCGCCCCGCCGAGGCTCGTACGACCGACGACCAGCAGCTCCCAGCGGCCGGCGTCCTCCTCGCCTCGGAGCAGCCTGGTACCGGTCAGGATCCCCCAGATGGCGCCGAGGATCATCACCGTCATGATGCTCTTGAACACCGTGAAGCCGGCCACGGTCTGCAGGTCGTGCGCCGGCCCGAAGAGGGCGGCGGCGGCGTTGTTCCCCCCGAAGGAGGCGGCAAGCCTGGCCCGGTCGGCCGGCGTCCGGTACAGCCTCGTGTAGCTGATCGCCGAGGAGGCCAGGACGGCGCCCTGGATGTAGCCCCACAGCACCCCCGATCGGATCGCCTTGCGGGCGGTGGTGGACGCGACGACGCCGGCCGACGCGCGGGCCGAGCGGTAGGGAACGGCTATGGCCATCTCAGCGACCCCGGCGACGGGCCCGACGATCGGGTGCTTCCGGGCCGGCCGGCCCGCCGCCGTAGAGGGCGAGGAACAATTCCTCGAGGGACGGCTCCCGGGAGAGCAGCCTGCTCACCTCGGAGTCGGCGAGCACCTTCAGGAGCGGTTCGACCGGTCCCGCCATCTGGAAGTGCAGCGTGGCGCCCTCGCTCCGGACCGAGGTCACCCCCGGCACCCCCGAGAGGTCCGGGACCGGACCCTCGAAGGTGGCCTCGAAAGTGACCGCGGAGAGGTGGCGCATCTCGGCCAGCGTGCCCGTCTCGACGAGACGCCCGTTTCGCAGGATCGCCACTCGATCGGCCAGCGCCTCGACCTGGCTCAGGATGTGCGAGGAGAGGAACACGGTCTGGCCACGTTCCTTCGCCTCCCGCAGGCACTGCCGGAACACCTGCTCCATGAGCGGGTCGAGGCCGGCGGTCGGCTCGTCGAGGATCAGCAGATCGGGCCTGCCCATGAACGCGGCGATCAGGAGGACCTTTTGCCGGTTCCCCTTCGAGTACGCCCGGACCTTTTTGTCGATATCCAACTCGAACCGGGTGATGAGCTCGTCGCGGTAGGCCTCGTCCACCTTGCCCTGCACCCGCCCCAACAGATGCAGCGTCTCGGCGCCCGTCATGCCCGGCCAGAGGGTCTCGTCGCCGGGCACATAGGCCAGGTGCCGGTGGGCCTCCACGGGCCGGCGGTGGCTGTCCAGCCCGAAGATCTCGGCGCGGCCGGCGGTCGGGCGGATCAGGCCGAGCAACATGCGGATGGTCGTCGTCTTGCCGGCGCCGTTCGGCCCGAGGTAGCCGAGCACCTCGCCCTTGGAGACCTCGAGATCGAGGTCCGCGACCGCGTCGGTGGTCCCGTACCGCTTCGAGAGGCCCTCGGTTCGGATCGCCGTCTCCGCCATGGACAAGCCCTCCTCCCGAAATGCGGATAGTCCTTAGATACCCACCCCGAGGCGTTCGATGAGGGGCACGACCGCCATCAGGGTCTGCCGCTCGTCAGGCGTGAAGCTGCCGGGATTTGTCAGGGGACCGCCGTCGGGCGCCGCCGGCGCCGGCTCCAGGCGCCGAGGACCAGCCACGTCGCGATCGGCAGCAGCACGGAGATCGACACCATGACGATCGTGGTCGTCCTCGGGGTGCCGCTCGCGGGCTGGGTGAGCGAGGCGAGGACCATGAGCGGTGTCAGCAGGACGGTCAGCCGGCCGTGCGGCCCCATCCCGGACGCCTCCAGGTGGTGGTGGCCGGGGGAGGCGTTGAGCGGCACGGTGACGGTCGCGGAGAAGGTGCCGTTGGGTCCGGCCCGGGTCCGGCCGATCGTGTACGGCCGCGAGTGGAAGGTGATCGTGACCATCGCCCCGGGCTTGAACCCCGATCCCAAGACCGTGACCAGGCTGCCGGTGTGCACGGTCTGCAGGGGAGGAGAGGTCGTCAGGCCCGGTTGATGGCCGGTCGACTGTGGGGTCAGGTTCGCCTGGGAGCCCACAGCCGGTTGCCCACTCGCGCTGATCCCGACCGGGGATCCCTGCGCGAGGGTCGACGGCGAGGTGGCGGGCACCGTGGTGCTCGCCGAGCGGGTGGCTGAGGTCGGTGTCGAGCCCCGGTGGCTGGTGGGGGCGGACGGACCCGACGCCGGGTGCGTCGGGTTGACGGTCGAACTGGGTGATGCCCCGGCCGTGCCCGGTGGCCCGGGGTTCGAGGGGGTCGGGGTCGTGGGGCTCGACCCGGTGGGCGACGACCCGCCGGAGGCGGTCCCGGACGATCCTCCGGGGGTCGGCGTCACCTGCACGGGCGGTGCGGCGGTGAGGACGTCGGTGTCGTCGAGGTTGCCCCCGGGTCCCAGTCCGCCGAAGACCATCAGCGTGCCCGAGGCCGGGTTGCCGGCGGCAGCCGCCCCGTAGCGCGCGGTGATCGCCCCGTTGGCGACGAGCGGGAGCCAGGTCTCGCCGGTGAAGTTCCACAGGTCACTGAACTGACCGGAACCGTTGTTCCCGCCGACGACGAGGTCGCCCCCGAGGACGCCGGCCGACCCGCCGGCCGCGTCATACCGGGGCGGCGGGGCGGAGGGCGGGGTGACCTGCGTCCAGGCCGAGCCGCTCCAGACCCAGGTGTCACCGAGCGGGGTCGCGGACCCGCGGGCGGTCGGGGTGGCGCTCCCCCCGAAGAGCACGGTCTGGCCGATGGTGGGGTCCCAGACGAGGGAGGCGTCGGTGCGGGCCGAGGGCTCTGCGGTGATGTTGGGCTGGCTCCACGCCGTCCCGTTCCAGACCCAGGTGTCGTTCAGGGTGGAGAGGCCGTTGGCGGGGGAGTTGGTCAGCCCGGACGGCGGGGTCACGCCCGACGTCGGGGCCGGTGTCGTGGTGGTGGACGAGGCCGCCGCGACCGGTGTCGCCCCCGGGCCGGGC
>WQVT01000367.1 GCA_009785715.1 Acidimicrobiaceae bacterium
GCGTCGACGACGATCAGGTCGGGGGAGCCGGCCTCGCCGGCCGCCATGCGTCGCTCCAGTTGCTTGACCTTGCCCATCACGAGCAGGTCCTTGATGCCCGGGATAGCCGTCGCGAAGATCTCGAGGGTGCCCGTGGAGGTGAGCCGCCGGGAGATCCGGGCGAGCCCGTGGTCCTCCAGGTACTCGAGCAGGGCGTCGTCGGGGGTCAGGGTGCGTGCCGAGATCTCGCCGCGGGTCGGGGAGCCGGGGACCAGCACCACCTCGCGGTAGTCGAGGGGCTCATCCCGGCGGTACAGGGCGCCGAGGCCGCTCGCCCCGTCAACCTCGACAATCAGGGTCCTCAGTCCCGCCCGGGATGCCATTCCCGCGAGGGTGGCGGAGACGGTGGTCTTGCCCACCCCACCCTTGCCGGCGACGATCATCACCCGAGCTTGCGTGCAGAACCCGGCCGGGTCCATGGACCTCCCTGAGGCTCTGGCGCGGACGCCTAACGCTCAACCTATCGGTGCGGGGTGACCATCCCGGCCCGCCGGACTTCCACGGATGGGAAACCGCAGGTCAACGGGGTCAAGACGCCAGGTTTCGCCCTTGTTAACTGGGTAAACATGGGACTACGGTTGGCTACGACAGGGGGAGTATCAACGTGAGCGTTCACTACGCCGAGGAGGTCTGGCAGGACCGAGCCGCCTGCCGGGGGCCGAACACGTCCATCTTCTTTCCGCCGCCGCAATTCGAGCGCAAGGACGACAAGGAAGCCCGCGAACGGCGGGCGAAAGCGATCTGCGCCACCTGCTCCGTACGTCGAGAGTGCCTCGACTATGCCCTGCGGATCCGTGACCCGCACGGCATCTGGGGCGGGTTGAACGAGATCGAGCGCCGGGCGCTTCTCGAGGGCTGACCGGCCTCGCCGGCGCCGCCGCGAGAGCGGCCGAGCGAACCCTTTCCGTATACCGAGCCGCGCGAAGCTCAAGGAGGCATGCGGCTCGTATGGAAGGTCCTGCACTACGCGTTCAGCTCCGTCTGGCTGGCGCTGGTCACGGTCATCGGGGTTCCCCTGGTCCTCGCGGCCACCGTGTTCGCAGGGCTCGTGTTCCTCCCGCTCCCCGCGACCCTCCCGATCGCCAAGGCCAACCCCCCCGTCGAGCCCACGGTGATCTACGACCAGTTCGGGCACGTCATCGCCACGCTGGCCCAGTACGACTCGAACGTCCCCGTCACGGCGTCGGAGATCCCGCAGGTGCTGAAGGAGGCGGTCGTCGCCGACGAGGACCGCAACTTCTACAAGCACGGCGGTGTGGCCCTCTCGAGCATCCTCCGGGCGCTGATCGCTGACATCAAGAGCTCCAAGACGGTGCAGGGTGGATCGACGATCACCCAGCAGTACGTGAAGCTGGCCTACACGAACGGGAGCCGGACCGTGCAGCGCAAGCTGCGTGAGGCGATCCTCGCCGGCCAGCTGGACCGGGAGGCCAGCAAGAACGACATCCTCTACCACTACCTGGCCGCGGTCTACTTCGGCGACGGTGCCACGGGGGTGGGCGCGGCGGCCGAGAACTACTTCCACGTCCCGGTGAGCGAGCTCGACGCCTCGCAGGCCGCGGCCCTGGCCGGCGTGATCCCCGCACCGTCGGCGCGGGCGTTGCGCGAGCACATCGGGGTGGCCGAGCAGTTCCGGGAGCTGGTGCTCGGCAAGATGCGGGCGCAGCACTACCTAACGCCGGCGCAGTACCGGACGGCGATGGCCGAGAAGCTGGCGCTGGCGACCGACACCCACCCCCCAGCCGGCGCCACGCTCGTCTACCCGCCGGCCACGACCCCCACGCAATACCCCGACTTCGTCGACTACGTGACCCGGTGGCTGCTGGCGCACTACCCGGCCTCGGAGGTCTACGGCGGCGGGCTCAAGGTGCAGACCACGTTGAACCCGGCGATCCAGGCCGACGCCGAGGCGGCGGTCCAGTCCACGCTCTCGGGCACCGGCGAGCCCCTCGAGATGGCCCTCGCCGCCGTGCAGCCCCAGACGGGCTTCGTGCAGGCGGTGGTCGGCGGCCGGGCCTTCGGCCAGCCGGGCGCCCCCTACGCCAACGACAACTTCGCGATCAGCGCCTGTGACTTCTCGACCGCCGGCCTCGACCCGACGTCCCAGGCCCAGGAGCTCGCCCAGGCCCGTGCCGTCCAGAAGAGCTCCTCGGTGCCGGCCACCTGCTGGAACGGCAACGACATCGACAACGCAGGGACCCCCGGCCGCCAGCCGGGCTCGTCGTGGAAGCCGTTCGTGCTCGCCACCGCCTTCGAACAGGGGATCCAGCCGACGGCCACCTATTTCGGCCCGGCCGTCTATCAGATCCCGGGCTGCCAGGTGCCACCCGGGCAGCCGTCCGACTTCTGCCAGATCCACAACGACGAGACGGATGAGACCGGCACGTTCGACCTCGCCACGGCCATGGCGGCGTCGGTGAACACCGTCTACGCCCAGGTCGCCCCGCAGGTGGGCTGCGAGAACATCGCCCACACCGCGAAGGTGATGGGGATCGAGTCGGCGTACTGGTCGCCGAGCGAGTTCCCCCACTGCGAGCGGTACGCGCTCGGTGAGTCGGACGTCTCGCCCCTCGACATGGCGTCGGCCTACGGCGTGTTCGACGACCACGGGCTGCGGGCGGCACCCACCCCGGTACTGGAGATCGTCAACAGCGCCGGCAAGATCCTGGTCGACAACATCTCCACGCCCCCGGCCACCAGCCAGGTCATCCCGGCCAACGTGGCGAACAACGTCACGAACGTCCTGGAGTCGGTGCTCGGGGTGGGCGGCACCGCTGCCGGCCGAGGCCCGGCCGCCCGACCGGCCGCCGGCAAGACGGGCACGACGAGCAACGAGACCAATGCCTGGTTCACCGGCTACACCGCCACCCTGTCGGCGTCGGTCTGGCTCGGGTACGCCGACAGCCAGAGCCGGCCGCTCGGCAACATCAAGGGCGTCTACCCGGTGGTGGGCGGCACCCTGCCGGCGGCTACCTGGCAGGCGTTCATGAACGCAGCGCTCCGTGGCGTCCCGGTCACGGGGTTCGACGCACCCGCCCCCATCACGCCGCCGAAGCCGGTGATCTCGTCCACGACGACCACCACGGTGCCGGTTCCGCAACCCGGCCCCTCGCAGCAGGCCACGCCGACACCCGCCGGCGGCGCAAACGTGGAGTCGTCGCCCACCGTCTTCGCGCCGGCACCGATCACCCTCCCGCCGGCGACGTCCCCGTCGGTCACCGTGCCGGCTACCTCGGCCTCCACCCCGAAGTCGCCGACGGCCCCGACGACCACCCTGCCGGCGTCGGAGACCACCTCGACCACGGTGCCGCAGACCTCCTCGACCACCCTGCCGGGCGGGGGGACGTCGACCTCCCTGCCCGGGTCCACGGCGTCTACGACGTCCACGACGTCCACGAGCGTGCCGGCCTCGGGTTGATCGGCACTGCCCCGGTGGCACGCGGCCCACGCGTTAACGGTGCCGGTACCTGCCGTATCGACGGGTTACGGCACACGTAACGCGATGGAAGAGCAGCCCCGCCGGGGCCGTCAGCCCGGCGGGTCCGTCAGGCCCGTCAGGTCCGTCAGGTCCCTCAGGTCGTCGGGAACTGGCCCCCGGGGCAGGTCAGCACCTTCGAGCAGGCGGCCTGCAGGTAGGGGGCGTAGTACACGCTCTTCGGGGCGAAGCCGAGCGGGGAGAAGGTGCGGGACGCCACGGCGAGCACCTGCCCGGCGGCGTTCACGATCGGGCCCCCCTGGAACTGGGGTCCGATCTCCGCGGTGTCCGCCAGGCCGCTGCCCGA
>WQVT01000368.1 GCA_009785715.1 Acidimicrobiaceae bacterium
AGCTGGGCGTAGGTGGCGCCGAGGAGCGTGCCGTAGGAGAAGCCGAGATAGTTGAGCTTCGGGTCGCCGAGGGCCTGGCGGATCCGATCCATGTCGCGGGCGGCGGCCACCGTCGAGACGTGGGGCAGGATCCGGCCGCTCTCCGCCTCGCAGCCGCGGGCGAATTTCCGGTTCCCGGCCACGAGCGTCTGCAGTCCGGCGGCCGTGGTGGGGGCCGGGTCGAGGTTCAGGTACGGGCCGAAGCTCGCCGGCGGCAGGCAGACAACCGGGTCGCTCTCGCCCACGCCGGGGGGGTCGAACCCGACGATGTTGAAGTGGTCGAGCAACGACGAGCTCAGCATGCCGACGATCCCCGGGAGCTCACTGACGCCGGAGACTCCCGGTCCGCCGGGGTTCACGAGCAGGGACCCGATGGCCGTCCCGCTGGCCGGGAGACGGGCGAGGGCCAGCGGAAAGGTCGGCCCGGCGTCGGTCACCTTCTCCCCGTCGAGGGGGACGGGGAGCGTTGCGCACTGGTAGCCCGACGGCAGGTTGTCGTGGCAGGCACCCCAGTGCAGGGACGAAGAACCGGCCCTGGTCGGCGTCGCCGCTCCGGCGCTCGTCGCCACGGGCCCGCCGAGCAGGCCGGCAACGAGTGCCACAAGCAGTCCGACCACGGCCAGCGTCGACCGGCGAAGAGCCGTCGCGCGTTGTCCGGCCCTCCACCGCTGCTTGACCACGACGGGCCAGCCTACCGGCGGGGCCTCCCGGACCCACGGCAGGCGGGTCGGATTGTCACACCCCGGGACTACCGTGCGACCATGCGCGAGCCCGCCCTCACCGAGTACGTCGACACGAACCGCCGGCGGATCCTCGAGGTGCTCGAGACCTGGCTGCAGATCCCGTCGATCTCGGCCGATCCCGAGCGGGCCGGCGCCGTGGTGGAATCGGCGGAGCTGGTTGCCGAGCAGCTCCGGGAGGCCCGCTTCGAACACGTCCAGCTGCTCCCGACCGGAGGTGGGTCGGGCGCGCCCGCGGTCTACGGGGACTGGCTGCACGCCGGTCCGGGCGCACCCACGGTGGTGATCTACGGGCACCACGACGTCCAACCGGTGGACCCGCTCGACGAGTGGACGTCGCCGCCGTTCGCCCCCGTCATCGTCGACGGCGAGATGCGCGCCCGGGGGGCGATCGACGACAAGGGGCAGGTGCTCTACGAGATCGAGGCCAGCCGGGGGTTGCTCGAGGCGCGCGGCTCGCTCCCGGTGAACGTCAAGTTCCTGATCGAGGGCGAGGAGGAGGTGGGAAGCCCGCACTTCGAGGCCCTGCTCACCGAGCGCCGCGACCTGCTCGCCTGCGACGTCGTCGTCGTCTCCGACACCGGGATGATCGCCCCCGACGTGCCCTCCACGACGGTCGGCATGCGCGGAATGGTCTCGTTCGACGTCTCGCTGCGAACGGCCCGCCTCGACCTCCATTCGGGGATGTGGGGCGGCACGGTCCCGAACGCCGCCGACCTCGCCGCCACGATCGTCGCCGCACTCCACGACGGCGACCGGCGGGTGACGATCCCCGGCTTCTACGACCGCGTACGCCCGCTGACGCCGCGTGAGCAGGCGTCACTCGATGCCCAGCCGTTCGACGAGGCCAAGTTCCGGGCACAGGCCGGGGATGTGGGCTTTTTAGTTGGGGAAAAGGGGTTCGGTGCGCTGGAGCGGGTCGGGGTTCGTCCGACCGCCGAGGTGGTCGGGATCCACGGGGGATACGGAGGGCCGGGCATCAAGACCATCGTCCCGGCGGCGGCCGGGTTCAAGGTGGCGTTGCGCCTCGTGCCCGACCAGGACCCGGGGGAGATCTCCGCCGCCTTCCGCGCCTGGCTGGCGGATCAGGTGCCGGCCGGGGTCGAGCTGACCGTCACCGCCGAGGGCGCCGTCGCACCGGCCCTGACGCCGATCGACCATCCCTCCGTAGGCGCCCTGACAACGGCGATCGAACGGGTTTGGGGCAAGCCCCCGCTCTTCACCCGGGAGGGCGGGAGCGGCCCGGAGGAGGCGCTCGGCCGGGTGCTCGACGCCCCCGTCCTCTTCCTCGGCGTCGGCCTGCCCGGCGACCGCATCCACGCACCGAACGAGCGGATGGTCATGGACCAGTTCTGGAGAGGGCTGCTGGCTGCCGGCGAGCTGTTGATCGAGCTCGGGTCGTTGGTCCAGTTCGGGGGTGCGAGGTGAGCCGGCCCGCCCCGGAGGCCCCCAAGGATCTCCATGAATGGGTGAGCTTCGAGGATCCGGACGAGCAGCGAACCTGGATCTTCGACGTCTCGTTCCTGCTCTCGAGTTGGACCTGCATCTACGGGCACGGGTGCCAGGGCGTCCTCACCGGGCCGGCGGAGGAGCTGGAGCAGGGCTGCTGCTCGTACGGCGCCCATTTCACCGATGACGCCGACGTGGCGCGGGTCAAGGCGGCGGCCGAGACGCTCACCGACGAGGAGTGGCAGTTCAAGGCGCGGGCGCGTCAGCGCCGGGGGCCGGTGAAGACCGAGCGCGACGGCACCCGCGTGACCCGATTGGTCGACGGGGCGTGCATCTTCCAGAACCGGCCGGGGTTCCCGGGCGGGGCGGGCTGCGCGTTGCACCGCGCCGCCCTCAACCGGGGCGTCCATCCCCTCGAGCTGAAGCCCGACGTCTGCTGGCAGCTCCCGTTGCGTCGCGAGGACCTCGTCGAGTCGACGGGCTGGGTGACCTCGAGGATCTCGCAGTGGGAGCGCCGGCACTGGGGATCGGGTGGGGACGGCTTCCACTGGTGGTGCACCGAGGAACCCGAAGCCTTCGTCGGGAAAGCGCGGGTCTACCAAGAGCTGCGCGCCGAATTGGAGGCCCTTTCGAGCCCCGAGGTGTACCGGTTGCTCGCGGACTACCTGGACGGCCGAGCCGGCAGGGTCATCCGCCTCGGATCCCCCGCCGTTCGCCGGCGCTGACCCGTCGGGTCGGCGTCAGGGCGCCCGGTGGCTCAGACGCGCCGTCCCCAGTTCTCGGCGTCGACTCCCTGCTCTTCCTCGTCGTCTTCCATGGCGAGACACCAGGATGCGTGGTCGGCACCGGGCGCGGCGCCGCACTCGGCGCACGGTTCCACAATGACCTCGTTCGAGTGCTTCAACGCACGCGCTTCCTCGAAGCGCCGATGCCGTCCCTTTTTCACGATCAACTCCCGTCATCCGTGACGTGCCGGACGGGAAAGTGTATCTCCGCCGCCCCCCATTCGGCTGCCAGTAGACGCGCACCGACCTCGCCGGGGCCCGCGGCGCCGTCCCGGGCCGTCCCGAGAGGAGGGGCATACCATGGGGCGATGGCCCAGGACTTCGATTTCGACGCCATGATCGAGCGCTTCCGGGCCCGTGCCCGGGCGGTCCGCCAGCGGGGACTGCCTCCGGTCGAGGGCGCCGATCGCAAGCGGTTCATCGACCAGGCCCGGGTGGACTTCCAGGACTACGCCATGATCGGCGACGCCCGCTGGGAGCTGGCCGACGGGGTCCTGACGCTCACGGTCGACCTCCGCCCGCAGCCCGAGAACGGCGGGTGAGCGAGGGCGGGGATCCCGACGCGTGGTGGGAATCGGCGGTCGTGTACCAGGTCTACCCCCGCTCCTTCTGCGACACCGACGGGGACGGGGTCGGTGACCTCGAGGGCATCCGGCGGCATCTCGACCACGTCGCCTCGCTCGGCGCCGACGCCATCTGGGTGTCCCCGTTCTTCCCCTCCCCGATGGCCGACTTCGGCTACGACGTGTCCGACTACTGCGACGTCGACCCGCTCTTCGGATCCCTC
>WQVT01000369.1 GCA_009785715.1 Acidimicrobiaceae bacterium
CTTCGGTTCCTTCGCCGGCTTCAAGAACCAGCTCACCCAGACCACGGCCACCGTGCAGGGCTCGGGCTGGGGGGTCCTCGCGTGGGATCCGTTGGGCCAGCAGCTGATCGTCCAGCAGGTCTATGACCACCAGGGCAACGTCGGCCAGGGCGCCGTTCCCCTGCTCGTGGTCGACATCTGGGAGCACGCCTTCTACCTGCAGTACAAGAACGTCAAGGCCGACTACATCACGGCCTTCTGGAACCTGATCAACTGGTCCGACGTCTCCGACCGCCTGAGCAAGGCCAAGGGCCTCGTCCTGGCCTGAGCCGAGCCCGCCGGCAGCCGCCGGCGCGATCAGAGAACGCTTGAAGACCTGAGGGGGCCGCCCGGCGGCCCCCTCATCGGCGTCAGCGAACGGCTACATCGAGGTCACACCTAGGCTTCTTACCGTGGCCCCCGTGGTAGCCGCCACCATCGCCGCCCTCTTCGCAGCCGCCCTGTTCGCGGCCTCGACCGCCCTGCAACACCGTTCGGCGACCGACATCCCGAAGCTGCGCACCCTGCAGCGCGCCGACCTGAGCCGCTTCGTGGGGCTCACGCTCCGCCATCCAGCGTGGCTCATCGGTACGGGGGCGGACGTCGCGGGGGTCGGCGCCCACGCTTTTGCCCTCCATTCGGGGCCGCTGACGCTGGTCCAACCGTTGCTGGTCACCGGGGTCGTGTTTGCCCTACCGCTCCGGCAATGGATCGACAAGCGGCGGCCGGGCATGCGCGAGCTCGGCTTCGCCCTGCTGTTGGCGGCCGGATTGGCGACCTTCCTGATCGCCGCCACCCCGGCTTCCACGGTGACGGCGGCCGCCGACCGGCTGCCGGCGGTCATCTGTGCGAGCGTGCTCGCGTTGCTGACGGCCGGGTTCATCTGGCTGGGCCGCCACACCGGGGGCAGCCGTGCCGCTCTCTCCCTGGGCGTGGCCACCGGCCTGACCTTCGCCGCCACCGCGGCGCTCATCAAGACGGTCACCCAGACCCTCACCCAGCATCCGGCCGCCGTCTTCATCGCGTGGCCCTTCTACGTCCTGATCGCCGTGGGCCTGCTCGGTCTGTTCCTGAACCAGGTGGCCTTCCAGGCCGGGCCGCTGCGCGCCAGCCTTCCCGCCATGGTCACCGCCGACCCGCTGGCGAGCCTGGTCATCGGCGTCGTCATCTACGACGAAACCCTTCGCACCACCGGGTGGGCGCTGAGTGGCGAGGTGATCGGGCTGGCGGCGGTCGTCGTCGGCGCCGTCGCGCTCAGCCGCGCCCAGCAGCCCGGCGAGCCCGCCGACCGCGAGCCGCCCCGTCCCGGGGCGCCGCCCATGGTGCGTGAGCTACATGGTGGTCACATGTCCGCTTCGTAGTGTCTCCCCGAGCCCGCACCGGGACGCACCGAGCGGAAGGACGCCTCGTTGGAGCACTTCGTCGTCACCCAGATCGACCGGCACGGCTACCTCGCCGTCCTCCTGCTGATGACGCTGGAATCGGCGTGCATCCCCATCCCGAGCGAGGCGATCATGCTCTTCGGCGGGGCGCTGGCCGGGGGGCTGGTGGTTGCCGGCGTGCACCTGCACCTGAGTGTGGTCGGCGTGGCGCTGGCCGGAGCGGCGGGAAACCTGATCGGCTCGCTGATCGCCTACGCCGTCGGTCGCTGGGCCGGACGCGCAGCCATCGAGCGGTGGGGCCGGTGGGTCCGGATCCGGCCGCGCGACCTCGACCGCGCCGAGGCGTTCTTCGAGCGGCGCGGTGACCTGGCGGTGCTGGTCGGCCGGGTCCTCCCGGTGGTCCGCACCTTCATCAGCCTCCCGGCCGGCATCGCCCGGATGCCGCTCGGGCGCTTCGCCGCACTGACCACCATCGGGTGCCTCCCGTGGACCTTCGCGCTGGCGTTCCTCGGCAAGGCGGTCGCCTCCAACTGGCGCTCGATCGAGTCCGGCTTCGGCACGGCGACCATCTTCGTGGCGGTGGTGATCGTGGCCGTGATCGCCGGGCTCGTGCTCCGCCGCGCCCTCTTCGGCCGCCGGGACCTCCCCGGCGTCCCGGCCCGGGCGTCGGCGGCGCCGGATCCCTCTGGGCGCACGAGCCGCTGAGCACCCCGACTCGCTGAGCACCCCCGACAAGACGGGCCTCGCCCCGACATAATGAGCGACCGCGGCCGCACCCGTCGACCGCAGATCGGGGAGGCGATGATCGGCCACATCACAGATCCGGCGGCAGAAGGCGGGCTCGCCCGGCGAGAGCTCCCCGAACTCGAGTTGGACCCCCACGACACCGTGATCGGCGTCCGGGCCTACTCGGTGAACCGTGGCGAGCTCAACCTGCTTCGGAATCGCCCGGACGGCTGGCGGCCGGGTCAGGACGTGTCCGGCGTCGTCGTCCGCCAGGCTGCCGACGGGACGGGCCCCGAGGCCGGCGTGCGCGTCGCCGGCCATGCCGACGGGGGCAGCTGGTCCGAGTGGGTGGGCGTGCCGTCGCACCGGGTGGCGCCGATCCCCGACGGCACCTCCTTCGCGGATGCCGCCGCGCTGCCGGCGGCCGGGCTCACGGCCTTCCGGGCCCTGCAGACCGGCGGTCCGCTGCTCGGCAAGCGGGTCCTCGTGACCGGCGCCTCCGGCGGGGTTGGCCACCTCGCGGTGCAGCTCGCCTCCCTCGCAGGCGCGAACGTGACCGGGCTGGTGAGCGGTCCGCAGCGAAGAGAGGCCCTGGCCGGCCTCGACGCCGAGGTGGTCACCTCGCTCGACGGCATCGATGGCCCCTTTGACCTCGTCCTCGAAGGCGTCGGCGGGCAGGTCCTGATCGACGCCATCCACCACGTCGCTCCCGGAGCCACCGTGGCCGCGCTCGGCATGGCGTCGGGGGAGCGGTCGAACTTCGCGTTCAACGACTTCCCGTGGGGCAAGCTGGCCTGGCTCGTCCCCTTCTACCTGTGGGCGACGCCCGAGGAGACCTTCGCCGACGACCTTGCGTACCTGGCCCGGCTGGTGGGCGACGGGCGGCTCGAGGTCCGCTGGAACGTCCGCCGCGACTGGTCCGAGACCGTCGAGGCCGTGTCGATGCTCCGTGAACGCCAGGCGACCGGAAAAGTCGTCCTCACGATCTCGTGACCGTGACCGACATCTGCATGCAGGACGCGCTGGCGACGGCCGGGATGCTGCGACGCCGCGAGGTGTCGGCACGCGAGGTCGTGTCGGCCCACATCGAGCGGATCGAGGCGTTCGATCCGGTGATCAATGCCATCGTCACCCGCACGTTCGAACAGGGTTTGGCAAAAGCGGCCGCGGCCGACGAGGCGCTCGCCGGCGGCCACCCGCTCGGGTTGCTGCACGGGCTTCCCGTGGCGCACAAGGACCTCTTCGATACGGCAGGGGTCCGGACGACCTACGGGTCGCCCCTGTTCGCCACCAACGTTCCGCAGACCGACACCCTGGTGGTGGCCAGGATCGGACAGGCGGGCGCGATCAGCCTCGGCAAGACGAACGTCCCCGAGTTCGGCGCCGGCTCGCACACCGTGAACCCGGTGTTCGGCGCGACCCACAACCCGTACGTCCACGGCCGCAGCGCAGGCGGGAGCAGTGGAGGGGCGGCGGCCGCGCTGGCGGCGCGACTGATCGCCCTGGCCGACGGCAGTGACCTGGGCGGGTCGTTGCGCAACCCGGCCAGCTTCTGCAACGTGGTCGGCATGCGGCCGAGTCCGGGCCGCGTCCCTGTCTGGCCGCAGAGCGACATCGCCGACCAGTTCACGGTGTCGGGCCCGATGGGGCGCAGCGTCGGCGACGTGGC
>WQVT01000370.1 GCA_009785715.1 Acidimicrobiaceae bacterium
CACATCGATCTGGTCGCCGACCTGTCCACGAGCGACATCGTCCGGCGTGTGCGCCGTTTCGAGCTCGACGCCGGCCTGATCTACTCGGATCAGACGCTCACGGCCGGGTTGGATGTGGTTCAGCTCTACCTCGAACGCCACGTGCTCCTGGTTCCCGCCGGGTTCCTGCCAGAGACGCAGACGTCGCTTTCCTGGGCCGATGCGGCCAAGCTGCCGCTGTGCCTGCTGGAGGGCTCGATGCACGGCCGCCGGATCGTTGACGAGGCCCTGGCCGACCTGGGCATCGTGGCCGAACCGCAGGTGGAGACGGACTCCATCGCGACCCTCGGCGCCCTGGTGGACAGCGGCCGGTGGGCCGGGATCATCCCCCGCCCCTGGGCCCAGCTCTGGGCCCGGCCGCCTGCGACCCGACTGGTCGAGCTGGTGGACCCGGTGGTCCGTTCGGAGGTGGGTCTGGTCACCAACCCGGGTGCCCCTGGGTCCATGGTGGCCCGGGCGTTCGTCGACTGCGCCCGCGGCCTGGCTTCTGTGGGGCTGGGATGCGCAGCCGAAAGAGAACCGAACGAGCCCGAAGCGTGGGTTTGATCGGCGGCGCCTATCGGCCGGTCGGCAAAAGGTCTTGGATTGGCGCGGGGACGACCGGGAACGCTTCCACGGGTCGGCTGCCGCCTGGGGCGCCGGCGGAAGGAGCCCCCCGTGGCGAAGATCGTCTGTGTCCTTTATCCCGACCCGGTCGGTGGGTATCCGCCCCGCTACGCCCGCGACGACATCCCGGTGCTGCGCGGCTATCCCGACGGTCAAACCCTGCCGACGCCGGAGGCGATCGACTTCACCCCGGGCGAGCTTCTCGGGTCGGTGTCAGGAGCTCTCGGGCTTCGCCGGTTCCTGGAAACCGCCGGGCACACGCTGGTGGTGACCAGCGACAAGGAGGGTCCCGACTCGGAGTTCGAGCGCGAGTTGCCCGACGCCGACGTGGTGATTTCCCAGCCGTTCTGGCCCGGTTACCTCACGGCTGAGCGAATCGCCAAGGCCCCGAACCTGCGATTGGCCATCACTGCGGGTATCGGATCTGACCACGTGGATCTGAACGCTGCCATTGCCCGGGAGATCACGGTGGCCGAGGTGACGTGGTGCAACAGCATCAGCGTCGCCGAGCACGCCGTCATGCAGATCCTCGCGCTGGTCCGCAACTTCCTTCCATCCCACGAGTGGGTCACAAGCCGGGGCGGCTGGAACATCGCCGACAGCGTGGAACGGGCCTACGACCTGGAGGGCATGAACGTCGGGGTCCTGGCGGCGGGCAGGATCGGGCTCGCCGTCCTCCGTCGCCTGGCTCCCTTCGATGTCGCGCTCCACTACAGCGACAAGCGGCGTCTGCCGCCGGATGTGGAGCAAGAGCTCGGCGTGACCTTCCATCCCGACGCTCGCTCCCTGGCCCAGGCCGTCGACGTGCTGTCGATTCACAGTCCGCTCGTGCCCGAGACGTACAACCTGTTTGACGCCGGGCTGATCGGCTCCATGAAGCGGGGCTCGTACATCGTGAACACTGCCCGCGGGGCGATCATGGATCGGGACGCCGTGGTGGCCGCCCTCGAATCGGGCCAGCTGGCGGGCTATGCCGGTGACGTGTGGTACCCACAGCCCCCGCCCGCTGATCACCCCTGGCGGACCATGCCCAATAACGCGATGACCCCCCACGTGTCCGGCACCACCCTGTCCGCCCAGGCGCGCTACGCGGCCGGGACGAGGGAGATCCTCGAGGACTTCCTTGCCGCCCGCCCCATCCGCCAGGAGTACCTGATCGTGGACGGCGGGAAGCTCGCCGGCACCGGCGCAGCGTCCTACTCCGTCAGTGGCGACCGGAGCCCCGGCAGCAGCGGCCACTAGACCTTCCGATCCGCCCGCCGCTGTGCCGCCCAGCCGGCAAGGCCTGCGGCGACCGCGAGTGCACCGACCAGCACCCCCGATCCTCGGACGCCGAGGACGCCGACGCACAGGCCCGTCAGCGGGATGGCGACGACCTCCGCGACCCCGTCCGCAGTCGATGACAGCGCCAGGATGCGCCCATGCGCCGAGGTCGGCGTCGCGCGCTGGAGCAGAACCTGCATCGGGGGTTCGAAGAACGCCATGTCCACCCCCCACGCCACTACCCCGACGAACGCCACCGCGACCAGGTGCGTGCCGACGTAGGTAGCGGCGGCGACGCCGGAAACTGCTACCGACACCGCCAACACCCGTACCGATGCCAGCCGGTCACCGATACGCGGCAGGACGGCGGTGGTCCCGAGCAGGCCGATGCCGAACGCGGTCTGAAACAGCCCGAGCAGGGCAGAGGAGCGGTGCAGGACGTCGCGGACGTAGAGGGGTTCGAGTACGAAGAATGCTCCCCAGGATGCGAACGCCGCTGCTGCAAGCGACAACGTGCGCCGGACGACCGGTGTGGACCAGGCCAGCTGCAGGCCGGCTCGCACCTCTCGCCACACCGACTCCCGGCCGGGTGGTGCGGTCAGCGGCCGCAGCCGCAGCGGCAAGATCGAGGCGGCGCCGACGAGGAAGGTGAAGGCGTCGACGTAGAACGTGGTCCGCACGTTCGCGGCGGCGATGACGGTCGCCGCCACGAGCGGGCCCAGGACGATGGCCGACTGGTCTGCCATCGCCAGGAGGGCGTTGGCCTCCAGGAGGTCAGCGTCGTCAACCAGGCGCGGCGGGAGGCTCTGCCCGGCCGGTAGCCCCGCGGCCTGGACCAGCCCGCTTCCGAACGCCAACCCGGCCAGCAGCCCGAAGCTGTGTGCGAAGGCCATGGCCAACGTCGTGGCCATGCCCAGGGCGTCCGAGGCCACCAGGACCACGCGGGGTCCGAACCGGTCGACCGGCACACCCGCCAGCGGGCCGACGAGCGCGCTCGGAGCGGACCAGGCCAGGCCGAGCAGGGCGATCTGCGACGCGCTGGCGTGAAAGCTCGACGAGGCGAAGCCCCAGATGGCGATCAGCGCCGCCCAGCTCCCGATGGCGTTGAGGGCGCTCCCGGCGCACAACAGGGCGAATGGCCCTCGGCGCAACAGGCGCACGCGGGCGACGGTACCAGCCGAAAGTCGAGATTCTGTCGTCCGGCACGCGTCGGCCCCGAAAGGAGGACAACTACCCGGGGGCGCCCTACCCCCCCTGGCCACAGCATCAGACCGGAGGGCCGCACGGGCGAGGGGAGGTCTTCCCCTTGAACGGCGTCACGTTGGCTTCCATCATCGGCCTGAAGCACGGATTGTCGAGCGGGGAAGGCTGCAATTGAGGCCGCTTGAAGCGCGGCCTTAAAGATGAAAGGACCGAGATGAGCGCGGAGAGAAGCCGGAGCGGGCGGGTGCGGGGTCGTCGGCTGGCGAGGGCGGCCGGTGCGGGTCTCTTCGGGATCACGGCGGTGCTGACCGGCTTGGGCGTGACCACGACGGCCTCGGCGGAGGGCGTTTCGACCGGGGCGGTCACGGGCTTCGGCGCCGCCACCCCCTACGGGGCGCCGGCCGGAAGCCAACTCGACGGGCACATCGTCGGCATCGCACCGACGCCGAGCGGGGACGGCTACTGGCTCCTCGGAGCCGACGGCGGGGTGTTCGCCTACGGGGATGCCCGTTTCCACGGCGCGGCCGTCGGAAGCGCCCTTCGATCCGTGGGCATCGCTGCCACCCCCGACGGAGGCGGCTACTGGGTGGCCCTCGACTCCGGCCTCGTCGAGAGTTTCGGCGACGCGGCCAACCTCGACCCACCGAAGGGGGTCTTCCCCGATGCCGCCGTCGTCGGCATG
>WQVT01000371.1 GCA_009785715.1 Acidimicrobiaceae bacterium
CCAGTTGACGCAGGAGAGTTGCCCGTCGAGCTCCCAGAGTTTTTCCCGGTCGAACTCGGCGAGCAGTTGGAGCCAGGCTGCTTCGCCGCGGTCGAGGAGACCGCGCCGGTAGGCGAGGCGGTCGCCTGGGCTCATGAGGAGTTCCTCTTCGTCGTCGTGGTCGTCCATCGCCAGCCCCTTCCAACCTATCGAACGTGTGTTCGACGATATTCAAGGGGTGTGACAAACTCCGACGGGCTCTGAGCGCGTCCTGAACGCTAGAGCCGCTGCGGGTCCACGTCGATCCGTACCCGCTCCTGGGGGCGGGCGAGGCCCGCGAGCCCGTCGGCCAGCGCCACATGATCGGCGGCGCGAAGGAGCCAGCGGTCCTGGTCCGGCCCGAGCACTTCGAGGGGGACCGCAGGCTCCGGCCGGGACGCCACGCCGGCCACCAGGTCCGGGGCACCGGGTCCCGACACGGCGGCGACCGCGGTGACCGGTGGCAGCCGAAGCTGCCGGCGGACCGCGAGCTCGTGGTCGGCCAGCCGGCCGGGGTCGGCCACCCCGGCAGCCACCAGAACGGGGTGATCGGGAAGGCGTGTTTGCACCAGCACCCGGCCCGGGCTCCGGCCACTCCTGGCCCGCCGGCCCCCGGTCAGCCGCGACGCCCGAGCGAGGAGTGCGAGCGCCTCCTCCGGCGCCCGGAGCCGAGCGGCGAGCAGGTGCTGGTCGAAGTCGAGGAACGCCACCACGTCGGCCCGGCTTCTGCGGTGGAGCACCGCCTCGGTGCCGACCACGAGGTCGGCGTCACCCTCGACTTCCCCAGCCGCCGTGATCTCGCCGACCGGGCGGCCGGCGAGGGCTTCGAGCTCCTCGCGGGCGCGGCTGACGCCGACCCGTAGCTGCCGGAGGCGGGTGGAGGTGCACGATCGGCACACCATGGGCCGGGTCAACCCGCAGCGGGGGCAGGACAGTTCCTCGGGGTTCAGCGACGCGACGGCTGCGCCGCAACGTTCGCAGTCGGCGACCGTGCCGCACGCAGCACATGCCAGGAGCCGGGCGCGGCCCACCCGGTTCAACACGCACAGCACCACCGCCTCGGATCGCACCGCATCGACGACGGCCCGGGAGTACAGGCCGAGGCGTGGGTCATCCGGGCGGCGGTCCACGACGTCGATCACGGACCACCCGGCGCGCTCGGCGTCGGGTGGGATCCGCAACAGTCGGGCGCCGGCGAGGAGCTCGACCGATGGACACGGGCTGATGACCACGCACGGGGCGCCGGTACGCCGGGCCCGCTCGGCCGCCACGTCGACCGCGCTCCAGGTCGGGACCTGCTCCTGGATGAGGGCGGGGTCGTGGCCGTCGATCACGACCACCGCGGCCAGCCCGGGGCACGGCCCCCATGCCGCGGCACGGGAGCCGATCACCACGGCCGCGCCGGCCCGGGCTTGCGCCCAGTCCTCGGGGAGCACGGCGACGTCCGCCCCTGCCCGCCGAAGCCTTTCGGCCAACACCGCGGCCCGGTCGAGGGCCGGGACGACGACCAGGGTCGGGCCACGCCGTGCCAGCCACGCCACGACGGGGGTCGGGTCGGCAGAAGGCGGCAGCCGGAGCACCCAGGGCTCCCCGGGCTCCCCGGCCAGCGCGGCGACAAGCTCGTCGGGGATCAGCGTCACGGCCGGCGTCGCCGGCGGCCGCCGGGCCGCCGCCGGCAGCACGGGCGCCCGCCGCTCCGGGCTTGCCGTTGCGAGCAGGCTGGCCCTCCGCCCCGCCCAGCGCCACGCCGCCCAGCCGGCCAGCTCGACCACCTCCGGTTCGGGTCCCCACCCGCTGACGAGGGCGAGGGGCCGCAGCTCCCGATCCGTTCCTTCCCTGCCCGCACCAGAGGGGCCGGCCTCCCAGGTCTCGACGACCCAGCCGCCCACCCGCCGCCCACCCAGGTCGGCCCGCACCACCGTCCCCACCTGCACGACCCCTCTCGCAGCCGAGGGGACGAGGTAGTCGAACTCCTTGTCGATGGCGGCCTCGGAGGGCAGCACACGCGCCACCATCGACCCGACGTCCGGCTGGCGGGCGGGTCGAGGCCGGACCCGGCGCCGCTGTCCGCCTTGCGACCCGGGGGCGCCTAGCGACCCGGAGGGGACGATCGCCGGGATCCGTAGGCGAGGGCGGCGTCCACCACGGCGGCCGCTATGGCACCTTTGTCCGCCAGCGGAACCGGGACGTGGTACCCGTCAGCGGTGACGATGAGCACGGCGTTGGTGTCATGGGCGAAGCCGACGCCGGGTGCGCTGACGTCGTTGGCCACGATCAGGTCCGCCCGCTTGGCACGGAGCTTGCCCTCGGCAAACTCCCTCAGCCGCTCCTCCGGCTGCGCGCCCGGCCCGAGCGCCTCCGCCGCGAAGCCGACGAGGATCTGTCCTGGGCGGCGGGTCGCGCCGAGCTCGGCGAGGATGTCCGGGGTCTGCTCGAGGATCACTTCCGGCACCCCGTCCGCCTTCTTGAGCTTGCCGGCGACGGTCACCTTCGGACGGAAGTCGGCGACGGCGGCGCTCATGACGACCAGGTCACGCTCCGCAGCCGCCCGAGTCACCGCGGCGTGCATCTCGGCGGCGGTCTCCACCCGCTCCACCTCCACCCCCGGCGGGCCCGGCAGCTCGGAGGCCGTGACCAGCAGCACGTCTGCCCCGCGGGACGCCAGTTCGGAGGCGATGGCGTGGCCCTGTTTGCCCGACGACCGGTTGCCGATGTAGCGAACCGCGTCGATCGGCTCGCGGGTGCCGCCGGCGGTGACCAGTGCCTGGAGTCCTCGAGTGTCGTTTCGAGACGGTGCCAGGAGGGCAGTGGCGGCGTCGACGATCGCTTCTGGCGCGGCCAGCCGCCCGTACCCGAGATCGCCGCCCGCCAGGCGGCCCGCATCGGGCCCCACGAGGTGCACGCCCCGCCGGCGCAGGGTGGCGATGTTGTCGACCACCGCCGGGTGCTCCCACATCTCGGTGTGCATGGCGGGTGCCAACAGGACGGGAGCCCGGGTGGCCAGCAGGGTTGCGGTCAAGAGGTCGGAGGAGATCCCTGCCGCGTACGCCCCGATCAGCCGCGCGGTGGCCGGAGCCACGACGACAAGGTCCGCTCCCTGGCCGAGACGGGTGTGGGGGATCGGCTCGTCGTTGCCCCACAGCGAGGTGCGGGCGGGTTCGGAGGCCAGGGCGGAGAACGTCAGCTCACCCACGAAACGGGTGGCGGCCCGCGTCAGGACCGGTGAGACGTGCGCGCCGGCATCGACCAAGCGCCGGCACACCTCCACGGCCTTGTAGGCGGCGATGCCGCCCGACACGCCGAGGACGACCCGCCGGCCCTCGAGGGTTATTGCTCGGCCTCTTCTTCCTCGTCTTCGACGGCCTGAAGCTCCCCGGGCGCCGGCCGGTGGTAGGTGATCTTGCCCACCGCGATCTCTTCCATGGCGATGGAGAGCGGCTTGCGGGACACCGAGGCCACCTGCGGCGGCACGATGGTGCCGAGGCCCTCGCTCAGCTGGTTGTAGTAGCTGTTGATCTGCCGGCCCCGCATGGCGGCCAGGCTCACCAACGTGAACTTGGAGTCCACCCGCGCCATCAGCTCCTCTACCGGCGGGTCCATCATGGTCGGGCGACGATCCATCGCTCTAGCTCCTGTCGGGGGTGGACGCGGCGCAGCCGCCGCGATGGGTCGCCAGTATACCGAGGACCTCCTCGGTGGCCCGGTTCACGTCGTCGTTCACCACCACGTGATCGGCCAGTTTGCGGCCGGTCTGTTCCTCCGC
>WQVT01000372.1 GCA_009785715.1 Acidimicrobiaceae bacterium
CACCGAAGGCGAGACGTTGCTCAGACAGGCGCAGAGCGACCAGGCGCTGGCTGTCTTCGAGCGGGTGCTGGACTTGGCTCCCCAGCATGCTGTTGCGTGGAGCGGCAAAGGTTTGGCTCTGAGCAAACTCGACCGCAACGAGGAGAGCCTGGCGGCGTATGAGCGGGCGGTTGCGGAGGAGGCGACCTATGCCGGAGCGTGGCGCAATTTGGGGGTCGTGTACCGACGCTTACAGCGGCCCGAGGACGCCCTGGCGGCCTACGAGCGGGCGACGACCTTCGACGCCCAAGATGCACACAGTTACTTCAACGAAGGCGTCCTGCTGCTGTGGGAGTTCAAGGACCCGGAGGCGGCGCTGACGGCGGTGCGGCAAGCGATTGAGCGAGACCCCACCCACGCCGATTACTACCACCTCGAGGGCCATGCCCTGTCCAGCCTTGGGCGCCACGAAGAGGCACTGGCCGCGTATACGGCCAGTCTCGAGCTTGAAGGGGACCAAGCAGAGGTCCAGACGGACGTCGGCACGGCGCTCGCGGGTCTCGAGCGCCATCAGGAGGCGGTGGCCGCTTACGATCTCGCCCTCGCCGTCGACCCCACCTTTGTGCGCGCCCACCTGAACCAGGGCATTGCGCTGACGCAGCTTGGCCAATCGGAGGAGGCGCTGGCCGCGTTTGAGCGAGCCATCGCGTTGGCCCCGGACTCTCTGCCGGCCCGGCAGCAGAGGGCCCAAACCCTGCTTGACCTGGAGCGGTATGAGGAAGCGGGACAAGCGTTCTGGAGTGCGGCCCAGAAGCATCCGTACGTGGTCAACTTGTATGTCGGTTTGGGGCAGGCGATGCGGGCGCTCGAGCGCTATCGGGATGCAGCGGTGGCGTTTGACTACGCGGTGCACATCGATCCCAAGTTCGCCCGGGGCTGGGTGGACAGGGGAGACGCCCTAAAGGCGCTCGGCCGGTTGGAGGAGGCCGAAGAGGCGTACGAGGAGGCGCGCGAACTTGGACTTCAGTGCTAGCCGCAGATACGGACGAGCGCGAGGGTCAGGTCAGATCGCCTTGGTGAATCAACGTCGCCAGTTCCACTCGTCCCACGGTTGTCGACTAAAGGAGACCTGACCGTCATGGGTATGGGAAACACGCCAGGTATGGGCAACGGGCTGAGGATGAACGACCCCACTGTCGTCTCGGCCTTCCACACTGCCCTCTATCACCAGGGACTCCTGATCCTGCTGATCTCGGCGGCTCTGGCCGTCGGATGGTGCGTGTTACGTGTCCCCTACGTTCTTCGCGTCGGCCAGGCCGGGGTCGGTGCAGGCCCGGAGCCCGTTGAGCAGGTGCCAGAGCCCGACGCCCGGCGGCTCCTCCGGATCGGATTTGGCCTGTTGTGGATCCTGGATGGCATCCTGCAGGCGCAGGCCTCAATGCCGCTTGGGATGGTGCCGCAGGTGGTCTCGCCGACAGCGCAGGCCTCCCCGGGCTGGGTGCAGCATCTCGTGAACACGATGGCGACGACGTGGACTTATCACCCGGTCGTCGCAGCAACTGCGGCGGTCTGGATCCAGGTCGGAATCGGGGTTTGGCTTCTGGTCGCCCCTCGGGGCAACGTGTCCCGCCTCGCCGGACTGGCCAGTGTCGGCTGGGGGCTGAACGTATGGATCTTCGGCGAATCCTTCGGCGGCATTTTTGCTCCGGGGCTTAGCTGGCTGTCCGGCGCCCCGGGCGCGGTGCTGATCTACTGCTTCGCCGGGCTGCTCATCGCCCTCCCCGACGATCGCTGGCGATCACCCCGCGAGGGTCGAACGATCCTCCGGATCGTTGGGCTGTTCTTCGTCGGAATGGCAATCTTGCAGGCGTGGCCCGGCCGGGGGTCCTGGCAAGGCGGCTCACTGGCCTCCTTCGTACAGGGCATGTCCCAAACATCCCAACCGCACTGGCTGTCCTCATGGGTTGCGAGCTTCGGGCGGTTCGATGCCGCCCAGGGCTTTGCGGTCAATCTGGTGGTGGTCATTGCCCTCGCCCTGAGCGGCGTGGTGTTCCTCATTGGCCGCCCACGGATGGTTCGGGTGACCGTCGCGGCGATGACGGCGTTCTGCCTCGCCGTTTGGGTTCTGATCCAGGACCTGGGCTTCCTCGGTGGAACGGGCACCGATCCAAACAGCATGATCCCGACGATCCTCATCTTCGTCGCCGGCTACCTGGCGCTCTCGCCGGTACCGGCGAGGACCGATGCCGGCTCCACGGCGACTGCCGGCGCCCTGAGTACGCCGGCGAACACTGCCGGTGGGCTAGCACGACGTACAGGCCTCGCGGGCGAGCCAGCGGCGACGGGCTCGCTGCTGCAAGAGCTCGGTCGCTGGCGGGGACGACTGGTGGCCGATTCGACCTACGCCTTCCGCTCGCTCGCAGCCCTCTTAGCCATCGGGGTCACTCTCATCGGTGTCGCTCCGATGGCAGCAGCGCAGATCAACCCCAACGCCGATCCGATCCTCGCCAGCGCCGCCAATGGCCCACCCGAGGTCACGAACATCCCGACGCCTCCCTTCAGTCTCGTCGACCAATACGACCGAATGGTTTCGCTCAGCAGCCTCCACGGCAAGACCGTAGCCCTGACCTTCCTCGACCCGGTCTGTACCTACCAAGCCATGGGCTGCGCCACTGTCCAGGTGCTTCGCCTTGCCGACCAGGTTCTCGGGACAAGTGCCAATCGGGTCGAACTGGTTGCAATCAACACCAGTCCTACATACGTGAACTACCAAGAACTGGTCAGATTCGACGGTCACGCGGGCCTTGACAAGATGAGCAACTGGCTGTTTCTGACCGCACCCCTGCCCACGCTCCGCGGCGTCCTGAACGGCTTCGCTGTCCACGTCTCCGATGCCCGGAACCAGGAGATGGGCATGGGATTGCCCCATGGCCAGACCGCCTACGTGATCGACGGTTCCGGCCGGACCCGAGAGGTTCTGAGCATGGGCGACCGAGGGGCCCTATCCAAGACGATGGAATCGTCCACCGCGGTCGTCCTGGCGAACGCCGTGGAGCGGGTCAACCGGGGTTGAAGGGTGGCGGTCGACGTTGATCCCGAGTATGTGCCGGTTGCGAGCGCGTCGCCGCAGTTGGTAGAGGCGACGACCGGAATCGAACCGGTGTAGACGGCTTTGCAGGCCGCTGCGTAGCCACTCCGCCACGTCGCCGAGCTCCCGGAATTCAGGATACCCGGCGGGGCCTTGCGTGCCGGCGGCTCAGACGGTCAGCATGACCGCGTTGCCGCTCGGGTCCCGGACCAGCGTCCCGCCGCCGGGCGCGGCCTCGGTCGCCAGCCCCGCCGCAGCGACCCGCTGCAGCACCTCGTCAAGGGCGCGCTGATCTTCGAGTCGCACCTCGTAGGAACTCAGCCCGACGGCGCCGGGCGGCGGGGCGGCGGCGCCGCGGCTGTGCCAGGTGTTCAACCCGATGTGGTGGTGATAGCCCCCGGCGGATACGAACAGCGCGCCGGGGTAGCTGCGCACGGTCACGTCGAACCCGAGCACGCCGTTGTAGAACGCCTCGATCTCGCGCAGCTCCGAGACCTGCAGGTGGATGTGTCCGATGCGAGTCGCCGCCGGAACACTGCGGTCCCGCTCCGGATCCGCCGGCGCCTCGTCGAGCTCGGCGACGAGGTCGTCGAGGTCGAGCGGCAGCGTCGCCATCTGCAGCTGCCCGGCGTGGTCATATCCCCAGTCGGACCGCGCGCGGTCGCGGTAGATCTCGATGCCGTTGCCGTCGGGGTCGTTCAG
>WQVT01000373.1 GCA_009785715.1 Acidimicrobiaceae bacterium
CCCACTCCCGTCTCCTTCGTCACCCCATACAAGGTGACCAGACCCTGATCAGGTTGACATGGGTCTTTCGTTAGTTTTGGCCCCGGGTTTTGAGGGCTACGGGTCGTGACGCGTCCTCGTCGAGGAGAATCAGATCTCCGTGGCTCGCGAAATCCGCGGAGTCTCCCCGGTCGAGCTTGATGGGCGGCACCCGACGCGGAGGCGAGCGGCGATCCAGCTCTGCAGGCTGGCCGTCCGCGCCTCAGCCGCATAGCGGCGCCCAGTAAAGCATCCACCTTCGCCCTAAACGGGACTACCGTCTCGGCGTGCGTTGCAGCGTGGGGGTCGCCCGTGTTCGGTTTAGCAAGGCCCTGATGTTCGGAGCCGGGATACTGCAAAGATCAGCGTATTGGGTGGATCCTACGACGGCTGACCGGCGGGCGGCCGAGCGCATTAAGAAACTTGCTCCTGACATCTACACGCTTAGCCCACATCCGCTGTCGAAGCAGCAGGAGGAGATCCTCGAGCGCCTGCGCGAGTCCACTCCTGTCGCCAGCCACACTTGACACGCGTCTGCGGGAATGGGGGAATTCCGTCCCCTCGGTCGGGAACATCGAGCGCAACTTGAAGGTTTCTCCTGCTATCGTTATCGGCAACCGTACACGCGGCCTGTCGAAGAGATAATTCGGCTCTACTTGCCGGACGCGCTGGAGCAAGGTTCGCATGAGGGCATCGGTTTCTGGGAGGAGGAAGCCCTGCTAAGTGTCGCGGCCTGGCGCGAGGACCCCGATACCTGGCATGTCGCTTGCCTGGCAGTTGCGGACGGCAACTCCCGACGTGGACTCGGCTTACGCACGAAAATTGAGGTGCTGCATCGCGCCACCGAAATGGGAATGCGTTTCGTCACCTCACTCGTTCACCGCCCGCAGCTCCTCGATGTCGCCAACCGGGCAGGCGTGCCGGTCGCTCACGCCCTTACAGGCTATGGGGCAGTCACCGGCGAGAAGCGGATTCCTGATCCGGTCAGCAGGCGCTCACCCTTGGTCGCCTTGATTGGAGCCGGTGGCAGCCGCAGCCAGCTCGGGGACGAAGCGTGCGGCGTCCACGGTCCCCACGCCCGACGCCAGGTCGTAGCCGGGGCCGGCGCTGAAGCCCGGAACCATCACCTGACTCCCGTCTTGGGTAAAGGAGACACCGTTGTTGCCCGATGTGATGTCCACGAGGCCGGGGGCGTGCTGGGCGGAGAGCTGGTAGAGGGCCGGGTTGATCAGGCCGAGCGGGTGGCCGGCCCACTGGTCGGCCAGGGCGACGATGCCGGCGAAGAGCGGGGCTGACTCGCTCGTGCCGCACCCCGTGGAGAAACCGGCGGGGGGCAGGGGCGCGGGGCTGGTGAAGCTCGCGTAGATGAGGACGGGCGCGGAGCAGGCGCCGCTCATGGAGATGTCGGGGATCCCGCGGTAGTTGCCGACGGTGGTGGCGACCGCGTCCTGGTAGGAGGGTCGGGCAAAGATGGTCGAGAGGCCACCGCCCGTTGCGGCCGGGATCCCCTCGATCCCCGTGTCGTTCCACACCGTGTCGGCGGCGGTTCGCTGGCCCGCTGCGTTGAGCGACAGTTTGGTGCCGCCGACGGCGGTGACGAGCGGGTCGGTCGCAGGCCAGTCCGTGACGGGGAAGGTGAAGAACTGGAGGTTGTTCGTCAAATCGGACGATCCCCGGTCTCCGGCGGATCCGAGGACGGTGACCCCGGCCTTCTGGGCGTTGACATAGGTCTGACGTGTGGACAGCAAGGAGCTGAGATCAATGGTCTGCTCGGTCGAACCGAAGCTCTGGCTGATCACACCGCCCAGGTGATGGTCGATGACGTAGTTCTCGGACTCGATCAACTGCTCGAATTGCGTCACCGTATCCTCGGAGACACCGATCTCGTCGATGAGAATGTTTGCGCCCGGCGCCATGGCGTGGGCCCACTCCACGTCGAGGGTGGTTTCCGTGGCAAAGGCGGCCTGGTCAAGGTTGGTGGGGTCGTAGGCCGGTACGGGCCCGTCCGGCTCGACGATCTGCAATGACGGTGGGTTGGGCAGGTTGAACGCCCGGTCGAACGTCGCCACGTCCGAACGGATCGTCGGCGAGCCGTCGAACTCCGTGACGACGATCGTCTGGCCGGCACCCGTGAGCCCCTGGGAGAAGAGCGGCCCCTCGTCGTAGGCGGTCTGGAGCTGGGCCGGGTCGTAACAAGGAAAGCCGGTGTTCTGCACGCACTCCGCCATCGTGGGCGGCTGCGTGGCAGAGGCGGACATGAACGTGGAGTGGATGTCCGGGACGAAGTCGAGTGCCGCCCTTGTCGTAGCCAGGGCCTGGTGAGCGGGCGCGAAGAGCCCACCCGTGAGAAGCGCTGCCGCGCCGAACGCTGCTGTGGAACGGAACCGATGCCGCATAGCGGGCCTCCTTTGTCCGACGACCTGTCAGGTCTGTGGACATCATCGAGGGCCCGGTCCGCGCCAGACATCACCTGAAACACGTGATTTATTGCGGGAGGGTTGCCAGCTCGAGTTCGAAGAGGGCGTCGGGATCGAGGCCCATAGACGCAAAGCTGCCCGCGATCTCGAGGCTCAGGAAGCCGTGGACGCGCCACCAGACCCGCAAGGCGGCGTGGCCGGTGGCGGCGTCGCCCACGATGCCGCGCGCCGCCAGCCACCTCTCGATCTCCGACGCCAGGCGTTGGGGCGGCTTCGTCTCCGGGCCAGGCACCGGGAGGACCTTGACCAGCAGGTCCATCGCCGCCTGCGAGGCCTCCACCAACCGCTCGGCGTTGGCGTCGTAGCCGGGGAGCGGGGAGCCGAAGAGGAGCTGGTAGCGGTGGGGTTGCGCCAGCGCCCAGGCCCGGTAGGCCCGGACGAACGCCTCGAAGGCCGCACGCTCGGCCCGGCTCGTGGTGGCGGCGACGGCGGCCGCGACGGTCGTTCCGAGGTCGGTGTAAGCGTCGATGACCAGCTCGGTCAAAAGGTCGTCCCGGCTCGAAAAGTACCGGTAGAGGGCGGGGCCGGACACGCCGAGCTCCTTGCCGATGGCGTTGACCGAGATCCCGGCCGGCCCCGCCTCGGCCAGCTGGCGCAGGGCCTGGGTCTTGATCTCCTCCCGGATCTGCGCCCGGTAGCGGGCCCTCGGCGTGGGCCGCCCGCTGGCCGGCTCGTTGGCAGCCATCAACCCCATCTTTGCCCACCTGTCTGCCCGAGGATGACGACCTTGCCCTGGGTGGACCGCTCCTCCGCGAAGCGCAGGGCGGCGGGGGCCTCCTCGAGGGTATAGCGACCGGCGATGATCGGTTCGATGGCGCCGGCGGAGAGGAGCTTCAGGAGCTCGCCCAGGTCCTCAGCCAGGCGCCGCTGGAACCGCACAGGTCGGGTCCTCGAGCCGCCCCAGAAGTTGTAGAAGGTGGCCCGCCGACGGCCCTTCGACCGCAGGCTCCAGGCGGCGAACGAGGACAGGATCCTGGCGAAGGTGACGAGCTGGTTGTCGGCGTCGTCGCGCTGCGAGGCGGTGCCGAACCCGACGAGCGTGCCGCCGTCGGCGAGCAGGTCGAAGGAGCGGCGGAAGCTGTCGCCGCCGATGTTGTCGAACACGGCTGCCACACCGTCGGGGGCGAGCTCGCGGATCTGCCGGCTCAGATCGGCTGAGTGGTAGTCGAGGGGCTCGACGCCGAGACGGCGGAGGCTGTCGTGGTGGCGGGGCGACGCCGTGCCGATGACGCGGACACCGTCGTGGCGGGCGAG
>WQVT01000374.1 GCA_009785715.1 Acidimicrobiaceae bacterium
CAGCTCGCCGTCCTCGCCGGTCGCGACCGTGACCAGATCCGCCAGATGAGCGTGATCTCCGCCCTCGACCATCTGCGGCACCACCTGCTCGGCCGCTGAGCTCCCTGCTTTCGTCGCTTAGGTTTTGTCGCTTTGGTCAGGCGTTGGCCTCCGCGGGGGCGCGGCGAGCCTGGCGTGGGCCGGCGGTGGCGAGGTGCTGGCGGGTCGGGAGCAACGTCGCGCACAGGGTGGCCGCCACGATGAAGCCGGCGGAGACGAGGAAGGCGCGGTCGTAGCCGGCGGCGAAGGCCGGAATCGGGTCATGGCCCGCCCGGAGCAGGCCGGTGGTCCGATCGGTGGCCAGCGTGGCGAGGACCGCCAGGCCGATCGACCCACCGACCTGCCGGGAGGTCGTCACCACCCCTGATGCCAGCCCTGCCTCGTCGCGTGCCACCCCGTTGGTGGCCGCGGTGGCGATGGGGGTGACGCACAGCCCGAGCCCCAGGCTGATGAGGATGCCGGGGCCGAGCACGCCGCCCACGTAGCTGCTCGTCACGGACAGCTGGCTCAGCCACCAGAACCCCACGGCGCAGACGGGTAGGCCGAAGAGCAGCACGTTGCGGGGGCCGAACCTGGGCACCAGCCTGATCGTGATCTGCGCCCCGACGACGATGCCGACGCACATCGGGAAGACCGCCAGCCCCGCCCGCAGGGCGTCGTAGCGGTGGATGTCCTGCAGGTAGAGCGACACGAAGTACCACATGGCGAAGAATGCGCCGCCGAAGAGCAGCTGCGTGCCGTTGGCGGCTGACAGCGCGCGTGAGCGGAAGAGCCGGAGCGGCATCAGGGGAGCTCGGGCAAATTTCGCCTGGATGGCCAGGAACGACCCGATCAGCACGGCCGCCGCGGCGAGGAAGCCGAGCGTGTGGGCCGAGCCCCAGGGGTGCGTGTCGGTCCCGACGATGGCGTAGACCAACGCCGCCAGGCCGCCGGTGATCGTGAGCGCGCCGGCCACGTCGAGCTGGCCATTCGTGGGACGGCGCGTACTGCTCAAGTAACGGGCGGCGGCCACGCCGAGCGCGAGGCCGATCGGGACGTTGATGAACAGCACCCAGCGCCAGGACAGCGACGTGGTCAGGATCCCGCCGAGCACGACGCCGACCCCACCTCCGCCACCGGCCACCGCCGACCAGGCGCCGAGCGCCCTGGTGCGGGCCGAGCCCTCGGTGAAGGTGGTCATGATCACGGTCAAGGTGACCGGCGCCAGGACCGCCCCGCCGAGGCCCTGGACCGCCCGGGCGGCGGTCAGCATGCCTGGGGACGTCGAGAAGCCGCCGACCAGGCTGGCGAGCGAGAAGAGCCCCACCCCGAAGACGAACACCCTGCGGCTGCCGAGCAGGTCTGCGACACGGCCACCGAGGAGGAGGAAGCCGGCGAAAGTCAGGACATAGGCGTTGACCACCCACTGCAGGCCGGCGGGGCTGTAGTGCAGGTGGGTGCGGATCGACGGGAGGGCGACGTTCACGACCGACACGTCGAGGACGACCATGAACTGGCCGAGGCAGGCGATGGTGAGGATCAGCCAGTCCGGGACCCGGCGGGTCAGGGGGAGGGGGGAGGGCACTCGCCCGACCTTACGGGGGGGCACCGCACTTCCGGCTTGGGCGGTTCTGGAGGCCGGCAGGGGGAGGGCGGCGGGTGGCGAGTGGGGGTGGCGGGTTACGTGGCGGGCTTTGTGAGTGATTTTGTTACATGTGAGCGCCTAAGTGCGTCTATTGACCACTTCCTGCTCACAAAGCCGCCGATCGCTCACATGGACGGAGATCGCTCACAGACCATCCACCCCCGAACAGGTGTTTGGATCTACACTCGAATAACAGTCGTGTGATCTCGAGTCGCGGGTTGAGCCCGGACGCTGTCACACCCCCTCCATAGGGTCGGAGTTGTACCGCATCTTTCGAGTCGTGCAGCGTCCGGCTCGTGTCCCAGGACGAGAGGAAAGGGATTTCGATGGAGCGTGAAAAGGCCCTCGACATGGCTATGAGCCAGATCGAGAAGCAGTTCGGCAAGGGCGCCATCATGCGCATGGGCGAGAAGACCACGATGCAGATCGACGTGGTCTCGACCAGCGCCCTGTCGCTGGACGTCGCCCTCGGAATCGGCGGCCTTCCCCGCGGCCGCGTCGTCGAGATCTACGGTCCGGAGTCGTCGGGGAAGTCGACGCTGGCGATGCACGTGGTAGCCGAGGCCCAGCGGAACGGCGGGATATGCGCCTACGTCGACGCCGAGCACGCCATGGACCCGATCTACGCCCGGGCCATCGGGGTCAACGTGGACGAGTTGCTGATCTCCCAGCCAGACACGGGTGAGCAGGCCCTCGAGATCACCGACATGCTGGTCCGATCCGGGGCCCTCGATGTGGTGGTCATCGACTCGGTGGCTGCCCTCACCCCCCGGGCGGAGATCGAGGGAGACATGGGTGACAGCCACGTCGGCCTGCAGGCCCGCCTCATGTCCCAGGCCCTGCGGAAGCTGACCGCCAACCTCAACCGGTCGAACACGGTGGCGATCTTCATCAACCAGTTGCGGGAGAAGATCGGCGTGATGTTCGGGAGCCCGGAGACCACGCCTGGTGGTCGCGCCCTGAAGTTCTACTCCTCTGTGCGGTTGGACATTCGCCGAATCGAGTCGATCAAAGAAGGGGCGGAAGTGATTGGTAACCGCACCCGGGTCAAGGTCGTGAAGAACAAGGTGGCCCCGCCGTTCAAACAGGCGGAATTCGACATCATGTACGGCAAGGGGATCAGCAGGGAAGGCTCCTTGCTCGACATGGCCGTCGACCTGGGGATCGTGAAGAAATCCGGGGCTTGGTACACCTACGAGGGTGAGCAGCTGGGTCAGGGACGGGAGAACGCCAAGAATTTCCTGGCCGAGAACTTGGAGCTCATGATCGAGGTCTCCGAGCGGGTCCGGACCGAAGTCGGGCTCAATGGCAGCAACGTGCCCCTCGGTGTGGATCCCACCGACGACGAACCGATCTCCCTGGACGACTGAAGGGCTCACTGAAATGAAAAGAGAAATGGTCGTCGACGACCGAGATCGTTAGACCTGACCTCGTTGCGTAGCCGTTGGATCACGGAGTGGCTACGACTCGTGAACGAGGGATGAAGAAACCTCGGTACCCAACGAAAAAGTGTTGGGCTCAGCTTGCCAGTGCGACATTCGTCACCTACGCTCATCAATGAGTCGTCTGGGCCGGTGACTGGTTCGGGGGGACCGGTGGGGAAGCCACCTGGCCCGGACGCTGACTAACAAGGGGTCGGGCAAAAAGCCCGGCCCCTTGGTTATTTGGACCATCTGGCTGCCCCGAGGGCGGATTGCGCAAGGGGTGGCGTTCTGCCTGCCCCCCTGGGCGGCGGTGGTCGCCGGGGCGGCTGCCCGGGCTTCGCAACGGGACAGCCGCTCCCGGCAACCACCACCGCGGGCCATCACCAGCCCAGCTGCTGGGAGAGAGAAGAAAGTGCGGCTCGCGCGCCGCGGCGCTGGCAGCCACCCATTTCTCTTACAAATCCACACGGCGGGCGAGACGACGAAGGGGCTCGAGCCTCCCGGTCGGCTGTCCCGTTGCGAAGCCGGGCAGCCGACCGGGAGGACGACCCCAACGCAGGTCCGCCAGCGAAGCGCCTCAAGCAGAAGCCGAGACGCGACGAAGGCCCGGCGGGGGGGTGCCGGGCCTTCGCGTATCGCTCGACAGCCGACCGGGGGGA
>WQVT01000375.1 GCA_009785715.1 Acidimicrobiaceae bacterium
AACCGAGAATTGTGTTGCAGCCGGGGACGACGACAGCGGAACGCTGATCGAAACGGGAACCTCTCCCTCCGCAACCGCCACCACGCTCACCTCCTCACCGAACCCGTCCTATGTGGGCCAGGCGGTGACCCTGACGGCCACCGTCACCTCGGGCTCGGGGGCGGGGACGCCGGCGGGCACCGTGACCTTCTCCGAGGGCGCCAACACGCTCGGCACGGCCACGCTCAGCGGTTCGGGGCAGGCCGCCATCACCATCTCCTCCCTGCCGCCCGGCAATGACGTCGTCACCGCCAGCTATTCAGGTGACCCGCGGGATGCCGCTTCAAGCGGGACGCTCACCCAAACCGTCATCGGCTGTCCTGCCGGCAAGAATGCACACCTGCTCACCGCCTCGACAAACGCCGGCGTCGTGTACGGCCTGTTCTGCGTCAACCCCTGGGGCCTCGGCACGTACCAGCAGGGCCCGGCATCAGGCTTCGGGATGGTCGTCACCTCGGGAGGCGACACCGTGATCGATGCCCTCGGGAACGGGCTCGCCCTGTACGGGACGATCCTCGGACCGCTGAACCGATTCGATGAAGTGGCGCCGCTTCGAGGGCAGGGGACCTTCTCGCTCACCTGATGGTCGGATCTGTTAGCCCGGACATCTCCCGGCGGACAGGGAGGGGAGCCTGCCAGGCGTCGTACGAGTACACCCAACTCGGGTCCGTGGCGTTGCGCAGCCAGGTGTTCGCCCGCGACGACTCCTGGATCCTGGTGGTACGCGGCTTGCGGGCCTGCTCGTAGGCCCCGAAGGTGACATCCGGATCGTCGAGGCCGAACTCGGCCAGGCAACGACTCAGCACCACGGCATCCTCGAGCGCCGTTGCCGCACCCTGAGCCATGTACGGGGTCATCGGGTGGCAGGCATCGCCGAGCAGGACGATGTGGCCGTCGTTCCAGGAGGAGAGGGCCCCCCGGTCGTAGATCGCCCACTTGTGCACCGTCGGGCACGCCTCGAGCACCCGCTGGACCTCGGGATGGAACCCCTCGAAGGTCCGGAGCAGGTCCTCCATCCGCCCCATCGCAGACCACGACTCGACCGCCGAGCCGTCTTCGGGAACGGAGGTCGTGAAGTACACCTCCCGGCCGGCGCTCACGTAGTAGATGACGATGTGGCGGTCGATGCCCCACCACTTGGTGGCGGGACCAGGCTTCTCGCCCCGTACGAGGTCGGTCGGGAACACCGCCCGGTAGGCCATTCTCCCGGTGTAGGTGGCGTCGTCTGTCGTGAAGACCTGCTCGCGGACGACGGAGTGGACCCCGTCGGCGCCGACCACGAAGTCGGCGTCGGCCGAGGTTCCGTCCTCGAAGCGGAGCCGCACCCGCTCGCCGTCCGGCTCGATCCGGGTCAGGCGCGAGCGCAACTGGACTACCTCGGCCGGCACCGCCTCCTGCAGCGCCTGGTGCAGGTCCCCGCGGTGGAGCATGTAGTAGGGCGCCCCGTAGCGCGCCTCGGCGTCCACGCCGATCGGGAGCGAGAAGGTGTCCACCCCGCTGTCCCACTCCCGGTTCCCGAAATGCGGCGGCGAGTACGCCACCGGCTCGAGTCGTTCGCGCAAACCGAGACCGGTGAGCACCTTCATTGCGTTCGGGCCCATCTGGATGCCGGTGCCGACGCGGGCGAAGGCGCTCGCCTGCTCGTAGATCCGCACCCGACGGCCTTGGCGGAGGAGGCACGTCGCCAGCGCCAGGCCACCGATGCCACCGCCGACGATGGCGATGGACGGCCCGTCGCCCCCGTTCGCCGTCATCGCCCTTCCCCGGTCTCGCGCAACATCATGGCAGGCAATCTAGGGGGGACCGGCGCTGGGGTCCGTCCGGCGCGGCCGTCGTCAGGGTCGGCCGTCGAGGGGTCAGCCGGCCCCGAGGTAGGCCTCCCGGAGTCGCCCTCGCAGCTCGGCCGGCTCGCCTTCCCCGATCAGGCGCCCGCTCTGGAGCATGTACCCGCGCGAGCCGATGCCAAGTGCGAGGTTGACGTTCTGCTCGACGATGAGGATCGAGGTACCGAGGTCGTTGCGGATCCGTCGGAGCGTGTCGCCGAGGTTGTCGACGAGCATCGGGGCCAGTCCCAGCGAGGGCTCGTCGAGCATGATGAGCCTCGCCTTCGCCATCAGGGCGCGACCGACGACGACCATCTGCTGCTGGCCGCCGCTCAGCTGCTGGGACTTCTGGTTGCGCTTCTCGCCCAGAACCGGGAACACCTCGTAGACCGACTCCAGGCCCTCACGCACCTCGGGCTTCGGCTGGCGGTACGCGCCCATGATGAGGTTCTCCTCGACCGTGAGCGGCCCGAAGCACCGGCGGTTCTGGGGCACGTGAGCGATTCCCCGCTGGGCGATCGTCCAGGGGTCCAGGCCCTTGAGCGATTCCCCCCCGAGCGCGATCGTCCCGCCCGCAGCCCGCTCGAGCCCGGAGATCGCCCGTAACAAGGTGGACTTACCCGCCCCGTTCGGCCCAACGACGAAGACGGATTCGCCCTCCTCGACCCGGACGCTGACGGCATTCAGGGCGGTGGCGAGCCCGTAGCGGACGGTGAGGTCGTTGACCTCGAGGAGGTTCTCAGGCATTCCCGGCTCCCAGGTAGGCCTCGATGACCGGTGGGGACACCCGGACCTCGGCCGGGGTGCCCTCGAAGATCTTGACCCCGGCGTCGAGGACGATGACCCGATGGGCGATCGGCAGGAGAAACGGGAGGTTGTGGTCGATGCAGATCACCCCGACGTCGTGTTCGGGCAGCACGCGAATGACCGACGCCAATGCCTCCGCCTCCGTTTCGGAGAGCCCCGCCGCCGGCTCGTCGAGGAGCACGAGCTGCGGCGCGGTCGAGAGGGCGATTGCCACACCCAGCTGGCGCTGGATCCCGTAGGGGAGGCTGGAGCTCGGCATGTCGGCGACGCCCGTGAGCTGGCAGATGTCCAGGAGCTCGTCGACGTTGGCTCGCTGATCGGCGCTCCGCCCGGCCTGGGGGGCGATCTCGAGGTTCTCCCGCACGGTGAAGGACGCGAAGCTCATGGACTGCTGGAAGCTCCGGGTGATCCCGTTGCGGACCAGTTGGTTGGGCCGCTTGCCGGCGGTCGAGCGGCCCCGGAAGGTGATGGTTCCGCTCGAGGGCTGCGTGAAGCCGGAGATCACGTTGAACAGGGTCGTCTTGCCCGACCCGTTCGGCCCGAGGACCGCCAGGATCTCCCCCGGTTCCATGTCGAAGCTCACGCCGCCCAGGGCGACGACGCCCGAATACCGCTTCGCGATGTCCCGCACCTCGAGATATCCGCTCACACGTCTCCAAGCTCCCGGCTCACGGCGTCGGCGGCGAGGCCCGTTTCGAGCCTCTCTTCCAGGTCCGCGGCGCTGGTACCACCACCGGAGAGCTTGCGCAGGAACCAGTGGAAGCTCTGTTCGAAGATCCCGGCCAGCCCGGAGGGCGAGAGCAGGATGACGGCGATGAAGATCGCGCCGATGACCGCGTCGCCGAGCAGCGGGGACAGGTGGAGCACCGACGGGAGGAAGATGAGGACGATCGCGCCGAGGGTCGGCCCGAGGAGGTACGCCGACCCGCCGAGGAGGACGACGAGGACGAAGTCGATGCTGGCGGTCGGGGAGTACTGGCTCGGCACCACGTACCCCTCGAAATAGCCCCAATAGACCCCACCGACCGCGGCGATGGCGCCGGTGATCGCGAACGCGATCATGTGGGTGCTGA